>DATEKP010000303.1:0-4544 GCA_035277405.1 Allostellaceae bacterium
ACGCGGTTCATCATCGCCCCGTCTCCTCCTACGACACTTCGCGCCGGAAGCTTGCCCGACGCGGCGAAGACCGCCACGATAGCGCGAAGCCGAACGGAGAGAGAGCATGAAGGCGATCCTGCTGACCGGCCATGGCGGGCCGGACATGCTGCGCTACGGCGACGCGCCCGACCCGGTGGCGGGGCCGGGCGAGGTCGTCGTCGATGTCCGCGCAGCCAGCGTCAACGCCGCGGATTACAAGGTGCGGCTCGGCGGCGGCGCCTATAGTGGCGCCAGCAACCTGAGATTCCCCTACATTCTCGGCCGCGATTTTTCCGGCGTCGTCAGCGCGCTCGGCGCGGGGGTCACGGATTTCACAGCCGGCGACGCGGTGTTCGGCGTCATGGATGCCGGCATCGAGGGCTGCTACGCCGAGAAGATCAAGATTGCCGCGGCAATCATCGCCCGGAAACCCGACGGAATAGACGATGCCGAGGCGGCGGCGCTGGCCCTCACCGGCCTCACCGCGATCTGGGCATTGGAAGACACCGCGGCCCTCAAGAAAGGCGAGCGCGTGTTGGTCCAGGGCGGGGCCGGCGGCGTCGCCGGTTTCGCGATCCAACTGGCGAAGCATATCGGCGCCGAAGTCGTCACCACCGCCAGCGCGCGCAACCACGATTACGTCAAGAGCCTCGGCGCCGACCGGGTCATCGACTACAACGCCGAGGATTTCACCAAGACCGTCACGGATTGCGATGTCGTGTTCGACACCGTCGGCGGCGAGGTGCAGGCGCGCTCCTACGCCGTGCTGAAACCGGGCGGGAGATTGGTGTGGATCGCCCCGGCGCCGGCCGGGTTCCAGCCGCCGCGCCGCGATGTCGAGGTGTTGCGGCCGCGCGTCGCGCGCGACCGGCCGCATCTCGAACGCATCAAGCAGCTGCTGGCGGCGGGCGCCGTATGGCCGCCGGCGATCACCCGCTATTCGCTCGCCGACGCGGCCCAGGCGCACCGGGTCAGCGAGGGCCGCCACCTGCAGGGCAAGCTCGTCCTGATCGTGCGCTGACACAAGCATTTCGTCATTCCCGCGAAGGCGGGAATCCAGGGCAAGCGACGAGCGGCCGCCCTGGACCCCCGCTTGCGCGGGGGTGACGATGGATGGGTTTTTGAAAGGAGGACACCATGGCCGGCAACGCGCAGACGATCATCGACCTCGACAAGAAGCGGATGACCGCGATGGCCGAGAAGGACATCGCGACACTGAATGAGCTGATCGCCGACGATCTCGTCTACACGCATTCCTCGGCGCGGCTCGATACCAAGCAGAGCCTGATCGGCAACATGCAATCGGGCAGCACGGTCTACACCGCGGTCGTGCCCTCCGATGTGCAGGCGCAGGATCTGGGGGACACGGTCGTGCTTACCGGCTCGTGCCGCATCAGCGTCAACGCCGGCGGCCGGCCCAACAGCTTCGGCGTGCGCTTCACCGACGTCTACGCACGGCGCGGCGGACGGTGGCAGATGGTCGCCTGGCAATCGACCCGCCTGCCCGACTGATCCGCTGCGCCGGGGCATGCCCGGCGCATCCTGCCGTGCGGTAAATGCAGGGCAGGACTGCCGAATCTCGTTCCGGTTGGGCCGCTACCAATGGTTGTTGGCGACGATTTATTAAACTTTGACGCATAAATGTGGCGCGCAGCACGCGGCGGAGGCGTGGCGCCCATATGCAAGAGGATCCGCTCCAGATGATCATGGCGACGGGGTTGGCGCTGTTCTACCTGCTGCCTACGCTGATCGCCTATGGCCGCGACATTCCGCAGCGGCATATGATCGTCGCGATCAACCTGCTGTTCGGCTGGACCGTAATCGGCTGGATCATCGGCTCGATCTGGGCAATGAATGCCGAGGGCGAGGCGGTCGTGCTGTTGCGGAGCCACGATCATGGGGTGTGAGGCGGGCGCGTGCCGGCGGGGGTGAACGCCGCCGAACGCATTCCGGTGACGGTGCTAACCGGGTTTCTCGGCAGCGGCAAGACGACGCTGCTCAATCATGTCCTGAAGCAGCCTGGCATGGCGGCAACCGCCGTCATCGTCAACGAATTCGGCGAAATCGGCCTCGACCACCTGCTGGTCGAGAGCGCCACCGAGGATGCCGTGCTGCTCAGCAGCGGCTGCCTGTGCTGCACGGTGCGCGGCGACATCGTCAACACGTTGACCGATCTGTTCGTCAACCGCGCCAAGGGGCGGGTGCCGCATTTCGTGCGAGCCGTGATCGAGACGACCGGCCTCGCCGATCCGGCGCCGGTCTTGCACGCGCTGCTCTCCGACCCGATCGTCGCCGAGCGCTACATGATCGACGGCGTCGTGACGACGGTCGATGCCATCAATGGCTCGGGCACGCTCGACCGCCAGTTCGAGGCGGTCAAGCAAGCGGCGGTCGCCGACCGGCTGATCGTCACCAAGGCTGATCTCGCCGACGGTGGGACGCTGGCGGCGCTCGAGGCGCGGCTGCGCCTGCTCAACCCGGGCGCCCCGCTGCTGCGGACGGAACACGGCGCGATCGACGCCGCGGCGCTGTTCGGCCTCGGCCTGTTCGACCCCGAGTCGAAGAGCGTCGAGGTGCAGCGCTGGCTGCAGGACGAGGCGGTCGCGGCGCACGACGACGATCATCACGTCCATGACCACCACCACGACGTCAACCGGCATGACGCGCGCATTCGCGCCTTCTGCCTAACGCGCGAGCGGCCCTTGTCGTGGAGCGCACTGTCGGGCTGGCTCGACGCGCTGGCGTCAATGCGCGGCGACGATCTGCTGCGGGTCAAGGCGATCGTCGCGCTGGCCGAGCGGCCGGAGCAGCCGCTCGTGCTGCATGGCGTGCAGCATCTCTTTCACCCGCCGGTGCTGCTGCCGGCTTGGCCGAGCGCGGATCGCCGAACCCGCATCGTGTTCATCACCCGCGACCTGCCGCAAAGCATGATCGAGGAGAGCCTCGCCGCCTTCGAAGCCGCCGCCGACCCGGCCGGCCCGTCTATACGGTGACGGTTTACTAATTGCGATACTTATATCAATTCCTGCCGGGTGGAACCGGGAAATTAGTGAACTATCACCGTATAGCCGTTGATCACGATTTCGGTGACGGCGCGCCGCGCTCGACCAGCCGCATCAGCCCGTCGCCGGCGGCCAATGCAACCGAGTAGGCGAGATCGCCCCACGGCCCGTCGAGCAGCCCCTTCGGCACATCGTTTTCCTGCCCGACCGTGCCGATCTGCACGCCGTCGGCGCGGCTGACGCGCCATACGATCCTGACGTGCTCCTTGCCGGCTGTGGCGGGCGCCACGGCGACTTCGGCGTCGATCTCGAGATCGGCCTTGCGGCCGTCGGCGGCAATCGCCAGATCCTGCCGCTTCAGCACCGCCGCCACGGCGTTGGCGAGCGAAGTGGCGCCGTCGCCCGGCGCGCCGCCGATCTTGCCGATCGCGATGCGGATGCGCCCGGCATCGGCCGCGGTCGCGGCGGCATGAGACACCGGCGTCTCGCCCTCGAGCAGCGGCGCGAGCTGCGCCGCGCTCGCCGCGGCCAGCCGCTCGACCGGCGTGTCCTGGCCGGCGTTCCATTCGGCCGGCGCCGCCTCGGCCGCGGCGGTACGCTCCCCGACCGTGCGGCCTTTGGGATCGATGAGCCGCCATCGCACGCTGACCGTGGCGTCGCCTTCGGCGGGCTGCGCCTTGGCCAACTTGCCGAACAGCTGATAGCTGCCGAGGCTCGCGGTGCGGCTGCTCGCCGGAATGTCGCGCTTCAATAGCGCCTGCGCGACGGCCGCGCCGAGCTTTTCGGCGGCGGCGGCCGGCTCGCCGGTTACCGGCGCGACCGAGACGCTGGCAACATCGCGCACCCGCAGCAGCGCGTCGGGCGGGCGATCGTCGGCGAACGGGTGCGGCAACGGCTGGCAGCCGGCGAGCAGCGCAATGGGCCAGACGACGAACTGCAGCCGCGCCGTCATGAGAGCGCGCAGGTCGCGACGAGGCCGAGCAGGCAAAACACGAGAAACAGCAGCAGGTACGGCATCGCCGCTCACATCCTCGTCGCCCCCGCGAAGGCGGGGGTCCAGGGCAGCCGACGGTACGCTGGCTCCTGGATTCCCGCTTGCGCGGGAATGACGTGCCCAAATGCCCGAACCATGATTATTCGGCGAGGGCGATCGCCGCAAGGCCGCGGCCGTAATCGCTGTCGCCGCGCCGGCAGGCGCGCCGGTAGCTGAAGAACCGGTCTTCTTCGGCCGCCGTGTCGTGCGGCGCCTGTTCGACCGCCGCGAGGCCGAGCCGCCGTAAGCGATGCGCGATGTAGCCGGGCAGGTCGAACAGCGAATGGCCGTCGCGCGGCGCCGGCCGGAAAAACCCGAGGCTGGTCTCGTCGGCAGCGAAAGCCGCGGCGAAGTCCGGACCGACCTCGTAGGAGGGCTGCGCGATGCAGGGGCCGATGCCGGCGCGGATGCGCTCGGGCCTGGCGCCGAGCGCCGCCATCGCCGCGACCGTCGCCTCCATGATGCCGGCCAGCGCGCCGCGCCAGCCG
>DATEKP010000304.1:0-3686 GCA_035277405.1 Allostellaceae bacterium
TCGGACGACATCACCGGCCTCGCCCTCGTGTTTCGGCGGTAGTCTAACCGTAGGTCCCCGCGTAGGCGGGGACCCATTTTTCCGCCGTTCGTGCGCCCGAATGATAGGTCCCTGCCTTCGCAGTGACCCAAACTTCGTCAAGGCGCGCTCAGCCGCGCCGTTTCTCCAGCCGCAGGATGTTGTTGTCGCCGTCCCGGCGGTAGTCCAGCCGGTCCACCATCTGCCGCATCAGATGGATCCCGAGGCCGCCCGGCCGACGCTCGTCGAGCGGCAGCGAGAGGTCCGGCGCCGCCGCCGCAGACGGGTCGAACGGCCGGCCGTTGTCGGTCACCTGGGCGACGCAGGATTCCGCCGAGATGTCGAGCCGCAGCGCGATCCGGTGGGGCGGCGGCCGGTCCGCAAACGCATGCGCGATGACATTGGCGACGGCCTCTTCCAGCGCGAGCGTCAGGCTGAACGCGACCCGTTCCTCCAACCCGGCTTCGTCGGCGCACGCTTCGATCCAGCCGGTCAACCTCGGGATCTCTGAGACGAGCGGCACGAGGGAAAGCGCGTAGGAGGCCATGCCGCCTCTTATCGCGCCGCCGCCGCCGCGGCAAGCCGCTGGCACGCCGCTTGCGCCGGCAAACGGGCGCATGCTAACGACGCCGAGGCAGGCGAGAGATACCGGGAGCGGGGCATGGAATTCGCGCACGAACAAGCGGGCGGAGTAACCGTCGTGCGCCTCGCCGGGCGGCTCGACAGCGCCGCCGCGCCGGCGGCCGAGGCGAGCTTCGCGCCGCTGCTCGCCGGCGCGCCGCATCTGGCGGTCGATCTTTCCGGGCTCGATTACATCAGCAGCGCCGGGCTGCGGGTCCTCTTGGTCGTCGCCAAGCGGGTGCAGCAGGCGAGCGGCAAGGTGGTGCTGTTCGGTCTCGTGCCCAATGTTCGCGAAATCTTTGCGGTCAGCGGCTTCGACCGGATTTTCACGGTTGCCGAGGACGCCGCGGCCGCGCTCGCCGCGGCGCAGTGAGGAGCGCAGAACATGCTGGGCTTTGTCGAGGAGATCGTGCTGTTGCAGCTCGACGAGGGGCATGGCGGCTTTGCCGACCTGCCGCTCGCCGCCGCCGACATCGTCATCGCGGGCGCGGCGGTCATGGAACTGGCGCTGCAGAACCGCGTCGATTCCGATCTGCAGCGCCTGTTCGTCACCGACCGCTCGCCGACCGGCGACGCGATGCTCGACGACGCGGTGGCGCGGCTCGCCGACGGCGGCGAATTGACGACCGCAAGCGCGATCGAGCGGCTGACCGGCAGCGCGGCCGCCTACCGCGAGGAGGCGCTGCGCCGGCTCGTCGCCAAGGGGATTCTGCGCGAGGAGAACGGCCGGCATTTCTGGGTCTTCCGCACGCGGCGCTACCCGGTCGTCGATGACACCGAGCAGCGCGAGGTGCGCGCGCGCTTGCGGCAGGTGCTGCTGACCGAGGAAATCCCGGACCCGCGCGACGTCGTGCTGATCTGCCTGATCGAAGCCTGCGAGCTGCTCGGTCTGGTGCTGAGCACGGATGAGGCGGCCGCGGCCCGAGCGCGGGTCGAGCAGCTGAGCCGGCTCGATCTGATCGGCCAGGCGGTGACGCGGGCGGCGGCCGAAATCCGCTTCCTGATCCGCCACGCCGCCGCCTCGGTGTTCTGATCCGCCGATCCCGCATTTTGCTCCTCCCCCGCAAACCGGGAAGGAACCGGCGGAAACGCCATAACGCTTTCTCAACCGGTATTCGGTAAACCGGTCATCCCGGCGGCGGCTCCTGTTTGCCAGACGAGCCAACGGGAAGCGGAGCGGGATGTGAGCCGGATCGTCTTCATGTATGCGACATTGTTCGCCGGCGCGCTGGTCATTTTTCTCGGCTACCAGTAGACCGCAAGCTTCACGCGCGGCGCGGCACGCCGCCCTCGCCCAAATCCCAGTACAGCCCGGTCATCACCTGCAGCGCCTCGCGCGCGACCGGCGCCAGCATGTGCTCGTTCGGCGCGTGCTGCGAGCAGGCGGCGTAGGAATGCGGCACCCACACGGTCGGCAGCCCGAGATCGTGCGCGAAGATGTCGTTGGGCAAGGAGCCGCCAAGATTGGGCAGGATCGCGGCCGGCTTCCCGGTCGTCGCGCGGATCGAGGCGGCGGCCCAGCGCACCCACGGGTGGTCGGGATCGAGCCGGGTTGCGGGGAAATAAGCCTTGGCCCAGCGCTCGATCCGCACCATCGGAAAGCCGTGCGCGTCGAGATGGCGGCGCAATGCCGGCAGGAATTCCTCCGGATCGACCCCGACGACAAAGCGGATCTGGCAGGTCGCCTTGGCCCTGGGCGGGATCGCGTTGACCGGGTTGTCCGGGTTGCCGGTGGTGAAGGCCAGCACCTCAAAGCTGCACCAGCCGAACACCTTCTCGGCCGCGCTGAGGCCCGGCTCGCCCCAATCGAGGTCGATCTCCGGCGCGCCCTCGCCGCCGTCGATGGTGCAATCGGCGAGCGCGACGCGCACCGAGTTCGGCAGATGGCTCGGCACCCATTCGCGCACGCGGATCGCGCCGTTCGGGGTCGTGATCGTCGCCAGCGCATGCGCCAGGATCACGCCGGGATTGGCGAGCAGCCCGCCCCAATTGCCGGAATGATGGCCGCCCTCGCGCAGATCGACCACCAGGTCGAAATTCATCGCGCCGCGCGCGCCAAGAAAGATCGTCGGCCGCTCCGGCGCGAGGCGCGGGCCGTCCGACGCGATCAGCACGTCGGCGGCGAGCCGGTCCTTGTATTGCCGGCACAATTCGCGCAGCCCCGGCGAGCCGATCTCCTCGCCGGTCTCGATCAGGAAGGTGGCGTTGAACCCGAGCCGGCCGCGCGTTTGCAGCACGCAGTCGAGCGCGGCGAAGTTGATCGTGTGCTGCCCCTTGTTGTCGGCGGTGCCGCGCCCGTAAAGCCGCTCGCCGTCGCGCTGCAACTGCCACGGCGATAATCCCTGGCGCCATTGCGGTTCGAGGCCGCGGATCACGTCGCCGTGGCCGTAGCCGAAGACCGTCGTCGCGGCGCCCTCTTCGCGCCGCTCGGCGATCAGCACCGGCCCGCCGCGCACCGGGTTGTCGTGGATTTCGCTGGCAAAGCCGAGCCGCGCCAAGGACGGCGCGATCTCGTCGGCGAGGTAGGCGCGCAACACCGGCAGGCGCTCCTCGACCTGGCTTTCGGTCGGGATCGCGACGCGCCGCGCGAGATCAGCGGCAAAGCCGCCCTCGTCGAAGTAACGCTCGGCGGCGGCAAGGGCGGCGGCGCGGGACATCGGACCCTCGGAATGAACGGCGTCTGCCGCAGCATAGCGCAAGCTTGCGCGCGCCGAGACCGTCTAGCGCACGCTCGGGCGCATTTGCCTCCCGTCACCCCCGCGAAATCGGGGGGCCAGGGGCACATGATCATCGCGTGCCCTGGATTCCCGCTTGCGCGTCGCTTGCGCGGGAATGACGATCTGCTTTTGTCGAATAATGCCTATTCGCCGCCGCGCCGCGCGGCGCGCGCCAGGATGGCGCCGACCTCGTCGTCCTCGATCTGGTGGAAATCGGCGTAATAGAAACCGACCGCGCCGAAATCGGCCGGGGCGGCGACACATACTGCCTCGTCGGCCAGCGGCGCGAGCCGAGCGAGCGTATCGGGCGCCGCGACCGGCGCGGCGAGG
>DATEKP010000305.1:0-5677 GCA_035277405.1 Allostellaceae bacterium
CGACTTGCCGGCCGGCTATCAGATCTCGCAATACCAGCAGCCGGTGGTCGGGCATGGCCGGGTTAGTCTGGATATGCCCGACGGGACGACATGCGAGATCGGCATCACGCGGCTGCATCTCGAGCAGGATGCTGGCAAGAGCCTGCACGATCAGCATCCGCGCGAGACCTATGTCGATCTCAACCGCGCCGGCATCGGGCTGATGGAGATCGTCTCGGAGCCCGATCTGAGAAGCGCCGAGGAGGCCGGCATCTACCTGCGCAAGCTGCGCTCGATCCTGCGTTATCTCGGCACCTGCGACGGCAACATGGAGGAAGGCTCGCTGCGCGTTGACTGCAACGTCTCGGTGCGGCGGCCCGGCGCGCCCTACGGCACCCGCTGCGAGATCAAGAATTTGAATTCGGTGCGTTTCGTGATGCAGGCGATCGAGTACGAGGCGCGCCGCCAGGTCGAACTGATCGAGGCGGGCGGCGCGGTCGCGCAGGAGACTCGGCTCTACGACAGCGCGCGCGGCGAGACGCGGCCGATGCGCTCGAAGGAAGAGGCGCACGACTACCGCTATTTCCCCGACCCCGACCTGTTGCCGCTGGTGCTTGACCCCGAATGGGTCGAACGGCTGCGCGCCGAATTGCCGGAATTGCCCGACGCCAAACAGGCCCGCTATGTGCGCGATTACGGGCTGCGCGCGGAAGATGCCGCCGTGCTGGTCGCCGAGCGCGCGACGGCGGAGTATTTCGAGCGGACGGCCGCCGGCCGCGACGCGCGGGCGGCGGCCAATTGGGTGACGGGGGATTTGTTCGGCGCGCTGAACCGGCTCGGGCGAAGCATCGAGCAGTCGCCGGTTTCCCCGCGAGAGCTCGGCGCGCTTATCGACCTGATCGCCGACGGCACGATTTCCGGCCGCATCGCCAAGGACGTGTTCGCCGAGATGATCGAGACCGGCGAGGCGCCGGGCGCAATCGTCGAGAAGAAGGGCCTGCGGCAGGTCAGCGACAGCGGCGCGATCGAGGCGGCGGTCGATGCCGCGCTCGCCGCCCACCCGGCGCAAGTGGCGCAATACCACGCCAATCCCAAAGTGCTCGGCTTTTTTGTCGGCCAGGTCATGAAGGCGATGGGCGGCAAGGCCAACCCGTCGCTCGTCAACCAGCTGCTCAAGGTGAAGCTTGAGGGCAGCGCCGCGTGACGGCGACGGCTGGACAGCCGGCGGCGATATCCCATATAAGCGCGCGTCCCGGCGCCCAGGTAGCTCAGTTGGTAGAGCAACGGACTGAAAATCCGTGTGTCGGTGGTTCAATTCCGCCCCTGGGCACCATTCTTTTCGGCGATTTGACGGGCGCATGAAGCTGCTGTCGGCGGTTGCGATGATCGGCGCGTTTGCGCTGGCGGCGCCGCTGGCCGAAAGCGCCGGTGCGGCGGGCGGCAAGGCGCAGCCGGTGACGGTTGTCGCGACCGAATACCAGTTCGCGCCGAACCGGCTCGTTTTTCGCCGCGGCGTGCGCTATCGGCTGCATGTCGAGAACCGCGGCAAGGAATTGCACGAGTTCACCGCGCCCGAGTTTTTCCGTGCCGTTACGGCCGAGACGCCGCAGGCGCTCAACGCCGACACGACCGAGATCGACGTGCCGCCCGGCACCGCGAAGGATTTCGTTTTCGTGCCGCGCCAGGCCGGGCATTTCCCATTGCGCTGCGCCGACCACGACTGGGCCGGCATGACCGGCGACATCACGATCCGCTAGACCGCCTGCATGGCCGTGCGGTTGCCCGGCCGCAGCCGCGTTCCTATGATCGCCGGCGGAACGGCGCGGGAGGCGGGCGAATGGACAAGCGGCGCAGCATCGATGTCGCCGGGCTGAGGCACCAGAACCCGATCCCGGCCGCCTCGCGCAAGGGGCCGTTCGTCGCCTCCGGCGCGATCACCGGCGCCGACCCGGACACCGGTCAGGTGCCGGCCGAGCTCGACGCGCAATGCCGGCAGATGTTCGCCAATGTGCGGCGGCTGATCGAGGCGGCCGGCGGCAGCCCGGACGACATCATCAAGATGACGGTGTGGATCGCCGACCGCGCCTTGCGCCCGACCCTCAACAAATATTGGGTCGAGATGTTTCCCGACCCGCATTCGCGGCCGGCCCGGCACACCGTCGCGCACGGCGATTTCACGCCGCCGACGCAGGTGCAGTGCGATCTCCTGGCCGTCATCGGGGAGGCCCGTTGAGTGTCATCGCGAGCGAAGCGAAGCAATCTCGCCGTCTGGCTCGGCCCATCGGGATTGCTTCGTCGCTTCTCTCCTCGCAATGACGGCGTTTTGAGGAATTAAGGTCATGAAAATCACCGCGATCCGCACGATCCCGCTGTCCTGCGCGGTCGATCCGCCTTACGCCAGCGCCGCCGGCGTGCAGGCGCGGCGCGGTGCGCTCTTGGTCGAGATCGAGACCGATTCCGGTCTCACGGGCATCGGCGAGGCGGGGCCGGGCGGCGGTGTCACCGGCGCCGTGATCGACCGGGTGCTGGCGCCGCTCTTGATCGGCCAGGACCCGCTGCTCGTTGAGGCGCATTGGCAGAAGATGTTCGCGCAGACCCGGCAATACGGGCGGCGCGGCGTCGTCATGCACGCGATCAGCGGCCTCGACATCGCGCTGTGGGACATCGCCGGCAAGGCCGCCGGGCTGCCGCTCTACAAATTGCTCGGCGGCGCCCGCGACCGGGTCGAGGCCTACGCCTCGGGCGGCTTCTACCAGGAGGGCAAGGGGATCGCCGAGCTGGCGGCCGAGGCCGCGGGTTACCGCGCGCGCGGCTTCCGCGGCATGAAGATGAAGGTCGGCCGCAACCCTTCGACTCAGACGCACCTGCGCGAGCTGATCGGCAACAAGGGGTTTGCCGAGGTCGAACTGGCCGAGGATGTGGCGCGGGTCGCCGCGGTGCGCGTGGCCTTGGGGCCGCATCTGAACCTGATGGTCGATGTCAACTGCGCCTGGAGCCCGGCCGTGGCGATCGCCATGGGCAGGGCGATGGAGCCCAGCGATCTCTACTGGATCGAGGAGCCGGTGGCGACCGACGACATCGACGGCAGCGCCGAGGTGGCGCACGCCTTGGCGGCGCCGATCGCCGGCTACGAGACCGAGAACGGCCTCTACGGCTTCCGCCAGCTGATCGAGCGCGGCGCGGTCGATATCGTGCAGCTCGACCTCGCCTGGTCGGGCGGGTTTTCCGAGGGCCGCCGCATCGCCGCCTACGCCCAGGCGCATCACCGCATGGTGGCGCCGCACGCCTTCGCCGGCGCCGTGCTCTTGGTCGCCTCGCTGCATTTCTGCGCCGCGATCCCGAATGGGCTGGTGCTCGAATGGGACCAGAACCCAAACGCGGTCCGCGACGAATTGCTGACCGAGAGGCTGCACCTCGAAACGGACGGCACTGTCAGACCGCCGGAGCGGCCGGGTCTCGGCATCGAGCTCGACCGCGCCGCAATCGAGCGCTACCGGGTGCGGTGACAACCGAAATTTCCCGTTGCGCGGGCTCGACCCGCGCATCCACGTCTCGCGGCGCCAAAGACATGGATGGCCGGGTCAAGCCCGGCCACGGGGGTATTTGCACGCTCTGCACGATCGGCTACGAGAAGGCGCGGCTCGCCGATGTCGTCGCGGCGCTGACGGGCGCCGGCGTCGCGACCTTGATCGACGTGCGCGACCGGCCGATCTCGCGGCGGCCCGGTTTTTCGAAGCGCCAGCTCGCCGCCGCGGCCGAGATGGCCGGCATCCGCTATCTGCACCTGCAGGCGCTCGGCACCCCGCCTGAAGGCCGACTGGCGGCGCGGCGGCGCGACTGGCCAGTGTTCTGGAAGATTGTCGAGGACCGGCTGGCCGGCGCCGAAGCCGAGCTGGCATTGCATGAGGCGGCGGCGGTGGCGCGCGAAAGCCCCAGCTGCCTGTTGTGCTATGAGGCGGATTGGCGCAGCTGCCATCGCCGCCGGATCGCCGAAATGCTCGCGGAACGCAGCGGCTTCGCGCTGCGCCACCTCACCGTCATCTGAAACTGTGCGGGCAATGCAGGCTGCGCATTGGAACCCTTCCAATTCGGTTAACGACAGCCACGCGCGATCAGCCTAAGATGGCGCGACGAGTTCATTCGGAATCTTTGCGATGGCCAGCGCGCAAATCCGCATCGTCGAGCGCGACCTTGCCGCCGAGATGGAGCGCATGCGCGTGTGGCTCGACAGCCGCCGTTGCGAGCCGGCGGCGTTTCGCTACGAGCACGGCGAGGCCGGCGTCGTGATCCATGTCGAGTTCGCCGCGGCGCAGGAGGCCGAGGCGTTCGCGCTCGCCTTCGGCGGCCAGGTGCAGCACTGAGCGGTCGGCTGCGCCGGCAGCCGAACGCTCCTATCGATGCCCGCCGAAGACGCCCCGCGCGACATATGTCCCGCTCGCGGAATTGACCCCGAAAACCCCGCCGGTGTCGCGCGCCGCGTCCCCGAAAAAGGCGCCGCCGACAAAACCTGTCAGGCCGCTGCCCGCCAGGTTGCCCGTGTAGATCAGGTTCCCGACATTGGCGGGCAGGGGTATGCCGTTCGCCGCCGCCTGGATCGCCTGGGTCAGCAGCGCGCCACCGCCGCTGACCGAGGCGCCAAAGGCGTGGCCGTCGAAATTGCTGACCGAGAAGGTGCCGGTGCTGGTCGCGAAATTATATACGTTGGTGAAGTTGCCGGTTGCGATGTAGTTCGCCCCGTTGTTGACAACCGCGCCGGTCAGGCTGCCGGCAAACGACCCGACGCCGGTGGTTGGCAGGTTGACCGTCGGCAACCCGCCGGCCAGGGCGCCGATGTTGCCGGGAAAGCTCGGGCTGGTCCCGACCGCGTAGAAGAAGGCGTTATCGGGCGCCAGGAAGCTGGTGCCGCTGACGGTGCTGTTGACGCCTGCGAAATTGGCGGACGTGCCCTGCGGGCCGAAAGTGTTGGTGCCGGGAGCCAGCGGCAAGCTGATAGCGCCATTGGTTGCGGTTGCGCTCAGCACCCCGTTCTGCAGGATCCCGCTGGCCAATCCCAGCGTGCGCACCCTGGTCAGCCCGCTGTCGACCGCCAGGAAGGCCACGGCCGGATATGAGGTTGTCACCGGGGCGGACGCCTGGCCGGGGTTGCTGTCGAGCAGAGCGATCGCCGGCGTCCCCTGGCTCTGCACCGTGTTGACTTGCAGATTGGTTTGCAGGTTCGCGACATTGATCGGTGCCGGCTGTCCGGGTTGGGGTTGGGCCTGATCGGCGGCCTGCAGGCTGCCGGCGACATCGCCGGAGATGACGCTGCTGACGCCGCTGGCTGCGACCGCTGCGTTGCTCGGCGGCCGAGCGGCGCCGCCGGTCCGGCCGGGGCGTCCGTCAAGCCCCGCCAGGAGCCGCTCCAGCGCGGCGATCGGGGTCCGGTAGGGCGGCGAAGGCGCGGCACCCGGGCCGGCGACGGTGATGCCGAAGCCCGGGCGGCGCATCGACTGCGTGACGCCGTCGGTCCCGGTGACCGAGACGCCGTCGCCGTAGACGAAGTAGACGTCGAGCCGCCCCCCGGGCTGCTGGTCGATGATGCAGGTGCCGCCGCGCACCGCCAGCGTGGCGGTGTTGGTGCGCAGCGTCACTGCGCCGTCACGCTTGCTGAGCTTGCCACCGACATAGCGCAACACGCCCCGCGTCGCGCTCATCGCCA
>DATEKP010000306.1:0-5153 GCA_035277405.1 Allostellaceae bacterium
GGTTCGCGCTCGGTAGACCTTCGAGCAGCGCCAGTGCCAATCGGCGCGCGATGCCGATTGGCACTGGCGTTGACGGTAACGAGCCGGTTCGCGCTCGGTAGACCTTCGAGCAGCGCCAGTGCCAATCGGCGCGCGATGCCGAGGCGGCGATAGGGCGGGCGCACGTAAAAACGCCGCATGCGGAATGCGCCGGCGAACGCCGGTTCGACGGTCACGCCGCCGATGCCGGCGAGAGCATTCTCCGAATAGGCCGCCAGCAGAGCCTCGCCGGGACGGGTAAACCGCTGCTCGCCGGATTCCCATTCCGACGCCAGCCGGTCCAGCATGTTGTAGCGCTCCGCCCGGGCATCCCGGCGAATGGCGTCGAACCCGGCGGGCGGCGTGTCCGTCACAGGCTCCAGCCGGATCATTTCTCGGCCCGCTTTGCCTCCTCCCATAACTCTTCGAGGGCGTCGAGGTCGGGGCCGATGCCGCGCTCCTTGGCGAGCGCCTCGACGCGGCGAAAGCGCCGCTCGAACTTCGCGGTGGCGCGCCGCAGCGCGGTCTCCGGCTCGATGTCGAGCTTGCGCGCGAGATTGGCGACCGCGAACAACAGGTCGCCGATCTCGTCTTCGAGCACCGCAGGCGGTGCGTCGTCGTCCATCGCATCCTCGACCTCCTCGATCTCCTCCTCGATCTTATCGATGACCGAGTCGGCGTCGGGCCAGTCAAAGCCGATGCGGGCGGCGCGGCGCGAGATCTTGGCGGCGCGGAGCAGTGCGGGGAGGGCGAGCGCCACGCCGTCCAGCACGCTGTCATGGCGGCCCGTCGCCGCGCGCTCCTTTGCCTTGTGCGCCTCCCAGGCCTCGTTCTGCGCCGCCACCGATGTGATATCGGCGTCACCGAAGACGTGTGGATGGCGCCGCACCATCTTGTCGGCGATCGCCCGGGCGACGTCATCGAACGCGAAATGCCCGGCTTCCTCTGCAATGCGGGCGTGGAACACGACCTGCAGCAGGAGGTCGCCGAGCTCGTCCTGCAATGCCGCGAGGTCGCCGCGCTCGATCGCGTCGGCGACCTCGTAGGCCTCCTCGATCGTGTAGGGCGCGATCGTCGCGAAACTCTGCTCCTTGTCCCACGGGCAGCCGCGCTGGGGGTCGCGCAGCCGCGCCATGATTTGGAGCAGCCGGTCGATCGGTCGGGTCATGCGTGCGGCATCCAGATAGTCGTCGCCCCCGCGAAAGCGGGGGTCCAAGGGCAGGCGACGTTATTGCGGCCCCGGGATTCCCGCGTTCGCGGGAATGACGGGGGAGAGGTCATGCGATCCATAGTCCGCGCCGCTTGTGCCAATCCTCGATCGACAATTCGGGGTAGCCGTCGTAGCACGAATCGTTCGGGCCGACCTGCGGCTCGACCCATTCCGCCTTGTCGCGCAGCAGCAGATGAACATTGGCCGGCGGTTTCGGCAACGGCGTGTCGATGGCCGAGGCGAACGGGTGGATCAGCTCCGGCCAGTGCTCGTCGGAGACCCATAACGGCGAGCCGCAGCGGCGGCAGTAATGCCGCGCCGCCGACCCCAATTCGCCGTCGATCGGTGCATGCCAGACGCCGAGCGCGCGGCGGCCCTCGACCTTGAGCGTATCGGCCACCCCCATGATGTTGATCGCGTACCCGCCGCCGCCAGCGCTCTTACGACAGATCGAGCAGTAGCAGCGCTGGTAGGGGTAGGGGGTGTGGCTGTCGAGCGCGAACTTGACCGCGCCGCAGCGACACGAGCCTTCAAGACGCATCGGCATCGGCCGGCTCCTGGGTCAGCTGCTTGCGGAAGAAGATGCGTTCGTGATCCGGCGGCACCTCCAGCCGGGCAAACTCGCGGTAGCCGTGGCGGGGGTAGAAATCCGGCCCCTGGAACGTGAACGTGTCGAGCCAGGCGGAGTGGCAGCCGAAATCGCGGGCGTGGCGCTCGGCCTCGGCGAGCAGCAGGCTGCCGATGCCGCCGCGGCGCAGCCCGGCCTCGACCCACAACAGCACGACGAACAGCCAGCCGGCATAACAATGCCCGACCAGCCCGGCGCGGATTTTACCGGTCTCGTCGCGCACGAAAATGGCGAAATAGGAATAGCCGGGATTTTCGAGAAACGGCGCGTTGTGGGCGCCGAGCCCCTCATCGATGACGTCGCGATCGACCTGCGACGGGTTGGCCTCGAAGCTGAGCCGCAGGCCGGGGGGAAGGGTCATCGTCTATTCCGTCGGCGGAGCGGGATGGATTGCTATGCTATCGTCACGGCCTGGCGATGACCATCGACCGCGAAACCCGGCCGGACTGCGCGCACCCGACTGGGCGCTCGCCAAATCGCATAATATATATTATGGAAAATAGCGAGTACCGAGAGGCGCCGTGGATCACGGGTCGGGCAGTTCGATCGCCAGGCCGTCGCGGCCCGGTTCGACACCCGGCGGCAGCTCGGCCATCAGTTCGCGGTAATCGAGGCTCTGGTCCATGTGCACCAGCACGGCGCGGCGCGGCGCGACCCGCGCGATCCAGGCCAGGGTCTTGGCGAGATGGCTGTGCGTCGGGTGCGGCTCGCGGCGCAGGCAATCGACGAACCACAGCTCCACTCCAGCGAGCGCCGCGAACGCGGCCTCGTCGAGTTCGGTCGCGTCGGTCGAGTACGCCAGCCCGCCGATGCGAAACCCCATCGTCGTGCTGTAGCCATGGTCCTGCGCGAACGGCACGACCCTGATTCCGGCGGCGGCGAACGGGCCGTCGATCGGCTGGGGTATCAGCGCCGGGCGGTAAAGCGGTCGGCCGGGCACCGCCGGTTGCACGACATAGCCGAAGCGCCGCTCGACCTCGGCCAGCGTCGCGGCCGTGGCGTAGAGCGAGATCGGCTTTCCGGTCAATTTGTTGACGATGCGAAGATCATCTATGCCGTGAAGATGATCGGCGTGCGCGTGGGTCAGAAGCACGGCGTCGATATGGGCAGCGCCGGCATCGAGCATCTGCTCGCGCAGATCGGGCGAGGTGTCGATCAGCAACGTCGCGCCACCGCTTTCGACGAGCAGCGAGCCGCGGCGGCGGCGGTTGCGCGGGTCGCTCGAGTCGCAGCGCCCCCAATCGGGGCCGATCGCCGGCACCCCCCAGGAGGCGCCGCAGCCGAGCAATGTCGCCCTCATATGGCAGGCGCGGCAGCCGGGCGCCGCGCCTTCGCGAACAGGCGGAAGAAATTGTCGGTCGTCGCCGCGGCCAGTTCTTCGGGCGTCACGCCCTTCAAGGCGGCGACGGCGGCCGCGGTCTGCGCGACAAAGGCCGGCTCGTTGCGCCGCCCGCGATACGGCACCGGCGCCAGATACGGCGCATCGGTCTCGACCAGCAGCCGTTCGAGCGGCACATCGCGTACGATCGCCCGCAGATCCTCGGCGTTGCGGAACGTCACGATGCCCGAAATCGAGATGTAGAACCCAAGGTCGAGCGCCGCTTCGGCCAGGTCGCGGCCGCTCGAAAAGCAATGCATGACCCCGGCCGCGGCGCCCTCCTCCGTCAGGATGCGCGCGATTTCCGCGTCGGCCTCGCGGGCATGGATGATCAGCGGCAGCCCGCTCTCGCGCGCCGCCGCGATGTGGGCGCGGAACACCCGCTCCTGCACGTCGCGCGGGCTGTGGTCGTAATGGAAATCGAGGCCGGTCTCGCCGATGCCGATAACCCGCGGGTGGGCGGCGAGCGCGGCGAGCGTGGCGGCGGTGGTCTCGCTGTGGCCGGCCGCCTCGTGCGGATGCGCACCGACCGAGCACCAGATGTCGTCGTGCTGTTCGGCGACCGCGCGCACGCCGGCGAACTGGTCGAGCCGGGTCGAGATCGTCAGCATCGTGCCGACCCCGGCGGCATGGGCGCGGGCGATGACGGCCTCGCGCTCCGCCCCGAAATCCGCGAAATCGAGATGGCAATGGCTATCGACCAGCATTCGTCATGCCTTAAGCCCCCTCTCCCCCATCGGGGGAAAGGGTTGGGGTGAGGGGGCAATCCGCGCCACGACGTCGCCGCCCTCACCCACCGCTCGCTCCGCGAGCGGTCCCCCCTCTCCCGCAATGCGGGAGAGGGTTTTGCGGCAGCGACGCGCGCTCATTGATCAGACCCGCTCGGCCGCATCGGTCTCGACGAAGCGCGGGAAGATGCCGTGCGGCGCCGGCAGCGCGCGGCCGGGCGGCAGCGCCTGCGGCAGATCGGCGAAGCGCCGCGCACCGGCCGGCACCGCCAGCTGGTCGAGCAAATCCGCGGCCGCTGCGGGAACGAAGGGCTGCACCAGGATGCCGAGATGGCGCAGCACCTCGGCCAGCGTATAGAGCACGGTTGCCATGCGCGCCGGATCGCTGCGCCGCAGCACCCATGGCGCCTGCTCGTCGACATAACGGTTGGCGTCGCCGACGACGCGCCAGATCGTTTCGAGCGCGAGGTGAAACGCCTGCTCCTCGAGCAATGGCCGCACTTTCGCCAACAGGCCCTGGGCTTCGGCGAGCAGCGCCGCATCCGCCTCCGCGAACGCTCCGGGCTCGGGCAAGGCGGCGGCGCAATTGCGGTTGATCATCGCCAGCACGCGCTGCGCCAGATTGCCCAAATCGTTGGCGAGATCGCCATTGAGCCGGCCGACGACGGCGCGGTGCGAGAAATCGCCATCGCTGCCGAACGGCAGTTCGCGCAGCAGGAAATAGCGCAGCGGATCGACGCCGTAGCGCTCGACCAGCTCCTGCGGCGGGATGAAATTGCCGAGCGATTTCGACATCTTCTGGCCTTCGACGGTCCACCAGCCATGGGCGAAGACGCGGCGCGGCGGCTCGATCCCGGCGGCCAGCAGAAAGGCGTGCCAATAGACCGTGTGAAAGCGCAGGATATCCTTACCCACCATGTGAAGTTCGGCGGGCCAAAAGGTTGAAAACAGCGGGTTCTGCGTATCCGGATAGCCGAGCGCCGTGATGTAGTTGATCAGCGCGTCGAGCCACACATAGACGACGTGTTTTGGGTCGCCCGGCACCGGGATCCCCCAGCGGAAGCTGGTGCGCGAGATCGACAGGTCCTTGAGGCCGCCCCTGACAAAGCTGATGACCTCGTTGCGCCGGCCGCGCGGCGCGATCGCGTCCGGATTGGCCTCATACCAAGCGAGCAGCCGGTCCTGCCAGGC
>DATEKP010000307.1:0-3686 GCA_035277405.1 Allostellaceae bacterium
CGAGATCGTGCGCAAGCCGATCCGCCGCACCACACCGAGCTTCCAGGTCGAGCGCCGCGCGTTGCCGCGCCGCCCCGACCCGCGTTAGGCTCGCGGCCTTGATCTCGAAGCCGTCACCAAGCTGAGCCGGCCGGCTACAGCACTGCCTCGGCGATCGTGCGCAGCGCCGCGGTGTTGGCGCCGGCGAGGACGAGGGAACCGACCCAGCCCTTCTTTGCGATATCCTGCCAAGCCTGGAGCCGGTCCTTGACGCGGGCGGGCGGGCCGACCAGCGAGGTTTCGTCGATCAGCGCGTCCGGGACGGCGGCGGCGGCTTCGGCGCGCTTGCCGGCGAGGAACAAATCCTGGATCTTGCCGGCCGCTTCCTGATGGCCGAGGCGCTTCGCCAGATCGTTGTAGAAATTGGCGCCGCGCGCGCCCATGCCGCCGATGTAGAAGGCGAGGCCGAGCCTCAGCGCATCGCGGCATTCGGCGACATCGTCGCCGATCGCGACCCGCACATATGGCGCGTTATCGAAATCGTCGAGATCAGCCGATCTGCCCGCCTTCGTGCGGCCCTCGACGAGCGGGCCGACGATCGCGTCGGCCTTTTCCGGCGACATCAGGAACGGCAGGTTGCCGTCGGCGATCTCGCCGGCGGTGCGCAGCCCCGCCGGGGTGATCGAGGCGGTGTATATTTTGAGGCTCGGGTCGCCGTGCAGGATGCTGCGCAAGGGCTTGCCGAGGCCGGTGGCGCCCAACCCCCGGTAGGGGATGTCGTAATGCGCGCCGTGATATTCGAGCGGCCCCTGGCGCTCTAAGACCTGCCGCACGATCGCGACATATTCGCGGGTGCGCTGCAGCGGTTTGCCGAACGGCACGCCGTGCCAGCCCTCGATCACCTGCGGCCCGGACGGGCCGACGCCGAGCAGAAAGCGGTTGCCCGACAGCGTCTGCAACGTCATCGCGGTCATCGCGGCACAGGCCGGCGTGCGCGCCGGCATCTGCATGATGCTGGTGCCGGCCTTGATCCGCGTCGTGCGCGCCAAGACCCAGGCGACCGGGCTGACCGCGTCGCTGCCGTAGGCCTCGCCGGACCACACTGCGTCGAAGCCGAGCCGCTCGGCCTCCAGCACGTGATCGATGTCGATGCCGGCATGGCCCGGCAGGAATTTGATCGTGGTGGAGAGCTTCATTGCGGCAGCGCCTCGCCGCCGCGCGCGATCTGTTCGACCGCGGCGAGCCAGTCGTCGAGCTCGCGCGCGGCCGGTTCGACCAGCACGTGCCCGACGCCGACGGCCGCGTAACCTTCGAGCCGCGCCCTGAGCGCGGCCGCATCGCGGCCATCCCAGCCGTAGCGCAGCGAGATCGCGAATCCCGCCTCCGGCCGCTCGCGGCGCAGCCGCTCGACAAACGGGGCGGCCTGCTCCGGCGAGCAGCGCGAGCCGTGCCAGCCCTGGTGGCGTGCCGCGCGCTCGAGCGCCGGTTCGGACGTGCCGCCGATCCAGATCGGGATCGGCGCCTGCGGCTGCGGCAGCATGCGCATGTCGTCGATCACGGCGGGAATGGTTTTGGCGGCAAACGACACCGGGTCGTCGTTCCACACCGCGCGCATCATGGCGATGCCCTCGTCCATGCGGCGGCCGCGCTCGCCGAACGGCACGCCGAGGGCGGCGAACTCATCTTCGAGCCAGCCCACCCCGGCGCCGAGGATCAACCGGCCGCCGGACAGGTTCTGCAACGTCGCCAGCTCCTTGGCGAGCGGCAGCGGGTGGCGCATCGGCAGCACGAGCACGCTGGTGCCGAGGCCGACCCGCCGGGTGAACGCGGCGGCCCAGGTCAATGTCAAGACCGGGTCCCAGAACACCGCCGAGGGCGGGTACATGCGGTCCTTCGGCAGGATGATGTGCTCGCTGACCCAGACATCGGCGAATCCAAGTTCCTCGGCCTGCACGGCGGCGCGGCGGATCGCGTCGGGCGAGGCTTTCTGGCCGATATGAGGAAGATGAATGCCGAGCCGCATGCGACCGCTCCGTCACCGATAACCGGAGCGCCAGCGTGAAGCGGCTGGGGCGACGGCGCAAGCCGTGAGACGCGTGAGCTCGTATCAAGCGTCGTTGCCGCGTAAAACCGGCGGAACTTACCCTCTCCGCCCTGAAGGGCGGAGAGGGACATCGTGGTCCTCAGCCGCGGCGGGCGGCGCCGGCGCGGGCGACGAGGCCTTCCAGGACCTCGTAGGGCTGCGCGCCGACGACGCCGCGATCGCCGGCGACAAAGGTCGGCACACCGGTCACCCCGTAGCGGTGCGACTTTTCCCAGTCCTCATCGACCGCGTCCTGGAAGCGGCGCTCGGCCAGCACGGCGCGCGCCTCCTCCTGCGAGAGACCGACCGCACCGGCGATCTCGACCAATATCTCGGGGTCGCCGATGTTGCGCGCTTCGACGAAATAGGCGCGGTACAGCGCGTCGTGCAATGCCGCGCCGCCCGGCTGCGTATCGGCCCATTTGCCGAGTTCCTGCGCGAGCCGGCTGTTGTAGGTGTGGGTGCGGCGGCCGTAGGGCAGGCCCTCGGCGTCCATCAGCCCTTTCATGCGCTGGTAGGCGGCCTCGGGGTCGATCCCGCGCTGGCGGTAGAACCCCGCCATCTCGCGCCCCTCCGCCGGCGTGTCGGGGTGCAGCGGAAAATGCACCAGCCGCGTCTCGACCGCGAAATTCTCTTTCAGTTTTTCAACACGCACGGTGCTGAGGTAACACCAGGGTCAAACGTAGTCGGTGAAAATCTCCAGGACGACACTGTCGCTCATCGATCATTCCTCCGTGCGCCCTTGGCCGGGCACCGATCTGCCGCGCGCCGCCTATATATCAGAGGAGGAGCCAAATTCGGGTGCGCTAAAAATGAAGACAGCATCGATAATGCTGGCCGCGGCCGTGCTGACCGGCGCGACGGCGGCCGGCAACGCCCAGGTACTCCCCTATCAGACGCCGTATCCAAGTTATTATCGGCCGCCGCCTTATCCCCCATCATGGAGCTACGATCCGTACACCAGCGGCATCGGGGCTTGCGTGCAGAGGAATCGCGGCAATTCCCCGCCCTGCAAATACACGATCGAACCGACCTACGGCCAACCCAACTACTGGCCCTATCACGCCGGCTGAGGCGGCGACCTAACGCCACCAGCGGCGGTGCCAACGGCGATGCCGCCAGCGCGGGTAATAATAGGCGGGCCCGTAGGGGTAATAATAATACGGGTAGTAGTAATAGGGTCGGAACGGTGCGGTGGCGATCGCCGCAGCGGTGCCGACCGCCGCCCCGGCGATGCAGAACGGCCAGGTCAGCGGGAAGGGATTACACGGGTAATAGTACTGCGCGTTGCCGGCCGACAGCGGCAGGGCCGCGAGCACGGCGGCAAACAAAGACGAAATCGCGATCCGCTTGATGTTCATCGGAGACCCCCGTCGGCGCCCGGCGCGGCCCTATGGCGGGCGCCGTATCGATAAAATGCTCCTGATCTGGCCAAACTGCGTCAGCCGGCCGCGACAATCAATATCAATCAGGACCGTTGCATCGCGGCCGATGAGATGCAGGAAACACCCGAGCCGGCCTCGCGCTTGTCGGCGGCCGCGCGGATGTGGCGTTTCAGGCGCAGAATTTCGGGCGAGAGTTTGCTGTCCGGCGTGCCGCGCAGAAAGGCGTCGAGACCGCCGTT
>DATEKP010000308.1:0-3469 GCA_035277405.1 Allostellaceae bacterium
GCGCAGGAATTCGAGCGTGTGGGGCTTCGGCTGGATCGGATAGGTGTCGGGGTCGTCGACCCAGCCGACGACGCGCAGCCGCTCGGCCTGCATCTCGAATTTCTGGCCCCGGGCCGGCGACGGAACGATCAGGCCGGCGGCCTCGACCGCGCAGCCCGCGGTCAGCCGCAGCACCTCGTCCTGGTAGTTGGGCAAGGTGTTCGGGGCGACGACCTGCAACGGCTGCAACGACGAGCCGTCCGACAGGTGCAGGAACGACACTCCGGCCTTCGAGTCGCGCCGCGTGCGCACCCAGCCCTTGACCGCGACCGGCGCCTCCGCCGGCGCCTCGCCGGCCAGGATCCGGCGCATGCTCAGCGTGTTGTCCATCGGCCGAGAGTTAGTCGGCCGACCGCGGCTTGTCCAGTCGCCCCGACAGGCCTCGACAAGGGCGCGGAGGCCGGTCGCGTCGGCAAACATCGCGCGGCGGCGCGCCAGCCGCTAAGCTCTCCCGGTTGCAGCACTGGAGATCAGAGAGATGGCCGAGACGCCGACCTTCGGACGCTATGCCGAAATCCCCTACGACCAGATGACCCCCGAGCAGCAGGACGCCTACCGCTCGCTGATCGAGACGCGCGGCCGCCTGCCCGGCCCTAACAAGATCTGGGTGCACAACCCGAAGCTGGCCAAGGTCATGGGGCCGCTCGGCGCCTATTTCCGAACCGGCTATTCGTTGAGCGAGCGCGAGCGCGAGATCGCCGTGTGCGTCATCAACAGCAAATGGCATTCGATCTACCCGACCAATGCGCACGAGCGCGCCGGCAAGGCGGCCGGGCTGGGGGACGACAAGGTCGAGGCGATCCTGTCGGGCCTGCCCACCGCGTTCTCCGACGCGCGCGAGCAGGCGGTGTACGAGATGGCGACCTGCCTCGCCAATTCGCGCTGGCCGGGGAAGGGCCTCTATGAGCGCGCCGTCGCGGCGCTGGGCCACGTCGGCGTCACCGACGTGATCTGCCTGATGGGCTTCTACACCAGCGTGTCGCTGACCCTCGCCTTCTACGACGTCCCTGCCGGCGCCGAGGGATTGCAGCGGTAGGCCCTACCAAAAAAACCGCAGCCCCGGCGAAAGCCGGGGCCCACGTCTCAAACGCATTGCCGCTGGAGGAGTGGGTCCCGGCTTTCGCCGGGACTGCTGCAATAACAGCCGTACAACCAGCTATTTGGCGGCGGCCGGCAAGGCGAATGGCTTGCCGGCGGGCGGGCTGCCCTCCTGCCAGCGGCCGGCTTTTTTCAGCGCTTCGGCGACCTCGGGCGGCATGTATTTCTCGTCGTGCTTGGCCAGCACGTTTGTCGCGGCGAACGTGCCGTCCGGGCGCAGCCGGCCCTCGGCTACGACGCCCTGCCCCTCGCGGAACAAGTCGGGCAGGACGCCGTCATAGCTGACGGCGATGTCGGTCTTGCCGTCGGTGACGCGGAAGCCGACGTCGCGGCTGCCGGCCTCGCGCTTCAGGCTGTGCTCCTCGACCAGGCCGCCGATGCGCACGCGCCGTCCGGGTCCCACCCCCTTCGCCGCCAATTCGCTCGGGCTGTAGAAGAATACGAGGTTGTCGTTGAACGCGGCCAAGACCATCGCCGTCGCCGCGCCGAACAGGCCGAGGCCGACTACCAGCGCCAGCAGGCGGCGCCGCTTGCGGCTCATCGGCGCCGGCCGGCGGGAGGCTGCAGCCGGGCCAGCGCGTCGCCGCTGCGGCGATGACGCCGCCACGACTGCCATGACAGCCCGCCGAGCACGACCGCCGCCACGGCATAGGCCGGCCACACGAAGGCGGCATAGCCGCCCATCGCCAGCCATTGCGTCAGCGCGCTCATCGCGCGCCGCTCGGATAGGCCGCAGCCGGCGGCGCGCTGCCGGGCGTCGCGGGCTGCGCGTACAGCCGCAGCGCCTCTGCTTTGCGTTCGTTCAGCGCGGTGCGCATGCGCAGCAGCAGCAGCCACGCGAAGAGGAGGGTGAAGGCGAGCGCCATGACCAGCAGCGGCAGCAGCATCGATAGCGCGATCGTCGGCCCGCCGAAGCGCAAGACGCTGGCCGGCTGATGCAACGTGTTCCACCAATCGACCGAGAATTTGATGATCGGCAGGTTGACGACGCCGACCAAAGCGAGGAGCGATCCCGCGCGGGCGCCGCGGCTCCGGTCGTCGAACGCGTTCACCAGCGCGATATAGCCGAGATAGAGGAAAAACAGCACCAGCACCGAGGTCAGCCGCGCGTCCCACACCCACCACGTGCCCCACATCGGCCGGCCCCACAACGAGCCGGTCGCCAGGCAGACCGCGGTGAACGCGGCGCCGATCGGCGCCGCCGCCTGGGCCGCGGTCTCGGCCAACGGATGCCGCCACACCAGCGCGACGCCGCTCGCGACCGCCACGAACAGGTAGACCGACAATGCCATCCACGCAGCGGGCACGTGGATGAACATGATGCGCACGCTCTCGCCCTGCTGGTAGTCGGGCGGGGCAAAGACCAGCGCCCACACGAGACCCAGCGCCAGCGAGAGGGCGGCGGCGGCGCCGGCCCAGGGCAACACCGCACCGCTCGCGCGCATGAAGCGCGCCGGATTGGCCAGGCGGGTCAGCATTGCGGCGTCATTTCTCGATCGGCTGCCGCCAATATAGCGCGCCGCCGCTCCGCCGTCAGCGCGGGCCACCGTCGCACCCCGTCCCCAATAGATCCCTCTCCCCCGGTGGGGGAGAGGGAGTTTGAAGTGCCGCGTCGTCACTCCAGCGCTTGCCGCAGCGCGGCAGCGGCGGCGAGCGGGGCCAAGGGCAACATCGCCAAGGTCACGGCGCCGAGCAGCAGCAAATTGTCGCGCGCCCCTTCGGCGGCAAGGCTCGCTTCGACCGCGCCGGCGCCGAAGATCAACGGCGGCAGATAAAGCGGCAGGACGACGAGCGCCGCCAGCGCCCCCGGCCGCCGCGCGCCCAGCGTCAAGGCGGCGGCGATCGCGCCCAACAGGCTCAGGGCCGGCGTGCCGATCGCCAGCCCCGCCACCAGCACCGGGATCGCCGCCGGGTCGAGATCGACAACGAGCGCCAGAAGCGGGCTGATCACGGTCAGCGGCAATCCGGTCGCGAGCCAATGCGCCGCGACCTTGGCCAGCACCGCCAGTTCGAGCGGCACCGGCGACAGCGCGATCAGGTCGAGGCCGCCATCGGTGTAATCGGCCGCGAACAGCCGGTCGAGGCTGACGATTGCGGCGAGCAATGCCGCCACCCAAACGATGCCGGCGGCGATGCGCGACAGGAATTCGCGCTCCGGCCCGACCCCGAACGGTTAGAGCAGCACCGCCAGCACGAAAAACCCGACGACGAGACCCGCGTCGCCGCCCTGGCGCAGCGACAGGCGGAGATCGCGGCGCAGCAGGCCGAGAAACGCGGTCACTACCGAATTGCCAGTGCAAATTAAACCGTCATTCCCGCGAAAGCGGGAATC
>DATEKP010000309.1:0-10984 GCA_035277405.1 Allostellaceae bacterium
TTATTCGAACATGCTGCTCGACATGCGGGCGAAGGGCGCCCAGTGCATCGTCGGCTGCATCGAGGTGCCGATCGCCGGGGCGTCCGATTTCGGCGTCATGGCCGTCGACGAGAAGATGCGCATCGTCGATTTCATCGAAAAGCCGGCGGCGCCGCCGGCGCTGCCCGGCAAGCCCGATCGCGCGCTGGCGAGCATGGGCATCTACGCCTTCGCCGCCGACTTTCTTTATGCCGAACTGCAGCGCGACCGCGACGATCCAGGGTCGAGCCACGATTTCGGCAAGGATGTAATCCCGCGCATCGTCGCCCGCGGCGAAGCCGTCGCCCACCGCTTCGAGGAGAGCTGCGTCACGACGACCCCCGACGCCGAACCCTACTGGCGCGACGTCGGCACGATCGACGCCTATTGGGCGGCCAATCTCGACCTCGTCATGCCGGTGCCGCAGCTGGACATCTACGACCGCAACTGGCCGATCTGGACCTACCAGCAGCAATTGCCGCCGGCCAAGTTCGTGTTCGACGACGACGAGCGCCGCGGCATGGCGGTCGATTCGATGGTGTCGGGCGGCTGCATCGTCTCCGGCGCCAGGGTTTCGCGTTCGCTGTTGTTTTCCAGCGTCAGGGTCAATTCCTACGCCGATATCAGCGAAGCGGTGCTGTTGCCGGAGGTCGAGGTCGGCCGGCATGCGCGGCTAAGGAAGGTCGTCATCGACCGCGGAGTCCACATCCCGGAAGGGCTCGTCGTCGGCGAGGACGCCGCTGCCGATGCGCAGCGCTTCTCCCGCAGCAACGGCGGTGTCGTGCTGATCAGCGCCGACATGCTGCCGGCGCTGTAGTCTCGAGGCACGGCCCGAATGAGTGGGAAATCCTCCCTCGCCCCGCGCGATCCCCGGGTCCAGAGCCGGCGCGGCGTCGGCTGCCCCTGGATTCCCGCTTGCGCGGGAATGACGAAGCGGCCGGCGCCTTAAGCAATCACGAGGTCCGGCACCATCTCGACGTCTTTCGTCTCCGGCCCGAGCAGCAGCGAGACGATGAAGTTGACGAGGCCGAGCATCGTCCCGATCAGCATCGGGATCGCGAAGCCGATGTGCCAGTCAACCGCGAAATAAGTCAGGATCGGCGGCACCAGCCCGCCGAAGATCGCACCGATGTGATAGCTGAACGCGGTGGCCGACGCGCGCACTTCGGTCGGGTAGCGCTCGTTGAGATAGGCCGGAATCTGACCGTACATGCCGCCGCCGGCAAAGAAGCCCTGCAAAATAAAGCCGCCGACGATCAGCCAGGTGTTGTCGGTCAACAGATAGATCGGCGTGATAACGAGCGACACCAGGGCGGGCAGGATCATCGACCAGCGTCGGCCGATGCGGTCCGACACCACGCCCCAGCTCGCGCTGGCGAGGAACACGAACAGATTGGCGAGAATCAGCGGCGTTGCGATCAGCGCCGTGCTGAGGCCCAGGTCCTTTTGCAGGTGGGTCGCGAACAGTGCGTTGATCGAGTAGTAGGTCACAAACCCGGCGCACTGAAACCAGCAGGCGTTGAGCAGGTTGCCGAGAATGCCGCGGCGGAAGATCGCCAGCAGCGGCGCCCGCACCTGCCGCTGCTCGGCGCGTTGCCGGCGCTGGTTCTCGACCCACACCGGCGGCTCCTTGACCCAGAAACGGATATAGACGATCGCCAGTGCCGGCAGGATGCCGATCCACAGCATGCCGCGCCAGCCGAACCGATCGAACAACAGCCAATAGCAGGCGCTCGACAGCAGAAAGCCGAGGCCCCATGAGCCTTGCAAGACGCCGCTCATAAAGCCGCGCGAGCGGATCGGCCACTGCTCCATCGCCAGCGCCGCCCCGGCCGGCCACTCCGCGCCCATGCCGAGACCCAGCAGCAGCCGGAACAGGAAGAGGAACCAGAACCACGGCGAGAAGCCGGCGATGAAATTGCACACCGAAAACCAGGCGATCGAGATCATCAACGGCTTCTTGCGGCCCATGCGGTCAGCCAGCCAACCGGAGGCGCATGCCCCGACCAGCCGCATCCAAAGGGTCAGCGTGAAGACGAAGGTGACGTCGACCAGCGGAACATTGAATTCCTTGGCGATCGGCACCATGATCAGCAGGAAGACGGTGAAATCGAAGGCGTCCAGCGTCCATCCAAGCCACGCCGCGACATAGGCGTACCACTGGTCTTTGGTCGGCTCCTTCCACCACGGGATCGGAAGGGCGGCGGTTGCGGCACTCTTGGCGGGCATCGTCGCCATGGCGTCACCTCTCCTGTTCGCGCAGCCCTGTGCTCGGCCGCTGCATTCAGTTTATGGCAATCATGCGGCAAAGTCATGCAGTTTGTGGCACAGGCCGGTGTCTTGATTCGCCGTTCAACGCAAACCGCAGGAGCCGGATCGGACGATATTCGCCATCGCGGCGCCGCGCTGGGCGATGCGAACGGTTGACGCGCCCGATTATTGGTTGGACAAGCTTGCCGGCCAACAACCTGGGGAGCAACTGAGCATGACTGGCAAATTGCGTCTGGCGACCGCCTTGGCATCGGCGCTCGGCCTCGCAGCGGCGTTCGCGACGCCGGCGGCCGCGCAAGGGGGCGTCCGGGTGGGCACGCTGACCTGCAATGTATCGGGGGCGTGGGGCTTCATCTTCGGCTCGACGCGCAGCCTCGCCTGCACCTTCTCCGGGCCGGGCCGGGTCGAATACTACGCCGGCAACATCTCGAAATTCGGCGTCGATATCGGCTACACGGCCGGCGGCGTCCTGATCTGGACCGTGGTCGCGCCGACCGCCGTCCTGGCCCCGGGATCGCTCGCCGGGTCCTATGCCGGCGGCACGGCGAGCGCCACGGTCGGGGTCGGCCTCGGCGCCAATGCGCTGATCGGCGGCTCGAACAACACGATCGCGCTGCAACCGCTCAGCATCGAGGGGACAACCGGCCTCAATGTCGCCGCGGGGGTGGCCGCGATGACGCTGGCCCCGGCGCCGCGCTAGGGCCGGCGCGGCCCGCCGCCTGGAGGCCGGCGATGACGATCGCCCACGCGCACCTGCAGCCGCTCGCCGCGATCGTCGCCGGCGTGCTGATCCTGCTGGTGCCGCGCGTGCTCAACTACATCGTCGCGCTGTACCTGATCCTGATCGGCATTCTCGGCCTCGGTCTCATCCGGTGAGGATGAAACACACCCCGCCCGCGGGCTTGACCCGCGGGCTCACGTCTTATCCGTCAAGACGTGGATGCCCACGGATCAAGTCCGTGGGCTGAAGGCCCAAGGATCAAGTCCGTGGGCTGAAGGCCCACGGGTCAAGCCCGGCCAAGGGGTTGATTCTTCTTGAAGCGATCGTCCGATGGCGCCGCGGCCGTTCAGCCGGCCAGCGCGTTCAGCCGCTCGAAGACGAGCCGATCGATCTCGATCCCGTCGCGGGCGAGGCGCTCGCGGTTGCGCGCGGACTGTTCGCCGGGGATGCGGATCTCGGCGAAGCCCTCCCGCCGCGGCACTGCCTTGACGCGGGCGATCAGCGCCGCCAACTCGCGTTTAAGCTCGGCGAGCGGCACCAGCAGATCGGGACGAAAGGCGATGAACACATAGCCGTCCTCGCCGCCCGGATCGAGCGCCGCCCCGCCGAGCAGCCCGAACGCCTGCACGATCAGTCCGAGGCCGAACCCCTTGTGGCCGCCGAACGGCAGCAGCGCGCCGCGCCGCGCCGCCGCGGCATCGCGCGTCGGCCGCCCGTCGGGGTCGAGCGCCACCCCTTCGGGCAAGGATTGGCCGAGCCGGGCACGTAACTGCAATTCGGTCGCCATGAAGGCCGAAGTGCCCATGTCGAGCACCAGCGGCCCGTCCTCCCCCGGCAGCGCGAAGGCGATCGGATTGGTGCCCAGCACCGGCCGCGTGCCGCCGTAGGGCGCGACGGCGCCGCCGCTGCTGGCGGTGTGGATCGCGACGAGGTCGGCCTTCGCGATCATCTCGACAAAATAGGCGCTGCGCCCGCTCATCCAGCTGTCGGTGACGCCGATCACCGAAATGCCGTGCGTCGCCGCCTTGACGATCGCGGCGCGCGCGGCGTGGTACATCGCGACCATGCCGACATTGTTGCCGCCGTCGTAGAGCGTGGAGACCTCGGTCTCGTGCAATGCCCGCATCGGCCGGCGCGGCAGCGCAAAGCGCCGGTGCTCCGGGATATTGAGGATTTTGGCGAGGCCGGAATACTCATAGCCGCACAATGCCGCGTCGATCACATGGTCGGCGATGATGCGCGCCTCGGCCATGTCGTAGCCGATGCCGCGCAGGGCCCGCTCGCCGAGCGCCCGCGCCTCGGCGACGCCGAGATGGATGCGATCGGTCATGCGCGGCTCACGGCTCCGGTGCGCCGTCGGCGCGCTCGGCGGCTTCGAGAAAGCCTGGCAGGTCGCGCCAAGCATAGCCGGCCGCCTCGACGCGCTTGCCGGCGACCGTGAAGAACCGGCGCTGCACCTCGCGGCCGCCGAGGTGCTGATAGAAGAAGCGGCCGGGATTGTCGCGCAGCACCCAGATGATCGCCGAGCCGCAGCCCAGCGCGACCAGCCGCGCGAACAGCGCCAGCAGCAGTTGGCGGCCGATCCCCTGGTTCTGCCAATCCGGCGCGACGTAGAGCGTGTAGACCTCGCCGGCGAACGCGCCACCGCCGCGGCAGCGGCCGCACGTGCCGAAGCCGAGGATGTCGCCGTCGCGGCTGACCGCGACCAGCACATCGCGCGGCTCGCGCTCGATGACGGCGGCCCAACCCAGCTCGCGCCGCGGCGCCGACAATCCGACGAGAAACGGCGTCGCCAGAATGCCGGCATAGGCGGCGCGCCAGGTCTCGACATCGAGCCGCGCGATGCGGCGGGCGTCGCCTGGGCGCGCGACGCGGATCGCGATCTCCTCCATGCCGTCATCTTGCCCGGTTTCGCCGTGCGTGGGGAGGGGGTTGCAATGGCGGCTCACGGTGGCCCGCGCCGCCGGCGGATTGACCCGACGCGGCACCCCGGCGCAAACTCGCCGAAGCCTTTGCAACTTTAGGGGAAGCGCAGATGAAAACCCTGCTGGCGGCGCTGGCCGCCGTGATGCTGGTCGGCGCTGTCGCAACCGCCACGCCTGCGCGCGCGGATTGCTGGTGGGACGGCTTCAAATGGCATTGCGGCTACTGGCCCCACCGGGTGCTGTGGCGGCATCATCACCTGCATTGGCGGCATCACCTGCACCACCGCCGCTGGTAGCGGCCGGCCACAGTAGTACCGGGTCGACCAATCGTCATTCCCGCGCAAGCGGGAGCCTTGCACAACCCGCTCGGGCGTGTTGGACAAGCCTCTGCGTCCTTCGAGACGGCCGCTGCGCGGCCTCCTCAGGATGACGGTTTTCTCAATGTCCACCATCGACTTAGGTCATGCTGAGGAGCGCCCAAGGGGCGCGTCTCGAAGGACGCAGAACGGTCCGGCAGCGTTCTCGTTGCGGGGGTCGCGACCTTTCGCAAAGGTTCCGCGCAGGCGGGAATCCAGGGCAAACGACGCGCTGTCGGCCCTGGACCCCCGCTGTCGCGAGGGTGACGAGGTTATGATCGGACGCGGACGGACAAATCTCTAAACTCGACGGATGACGCAGTCCGCCGACGCCTCCTTTCCGATCCCCTACGACGCCGCGCCGAACGAATCGTGGCGCGCCATCGCCGCCGGACTGCGCGACAACGCGCTGGCAGCCTTTCCGCCGCGCGCCTTCGAGGAGCCGGCGGTGGCCCGCAGCTTCGCCGGACGGCGCCAGATCATCCTCAGCGAACCGGCCGCGATCCGCCACGTGCTGATCGAAAACGCCGACAATTACCGCCGCACCGCCTCGGTGCCGCGCCTCTTGCGCCCGGTCCTCGGCGACGGGCTGTTCCTGGCGACCGGAGAGGACTGGCGGGCGCAGCGCCGCACCGTCGCGCCGGCCTTCGCGCCGCGCATGCTGGCGCCGGTCGCCGGCCATGTCGCCCGTGCTTGCGACCGGCTTGCCGGCGAGCTGACGGCGCTCGGCGGGGCCGAGATCGACCTGTTCGCGCGGCTGCAATTGCTGGCCCTGGAAGTCGCCGCGGCGGCGCTGTTTTCTTTCGACATCGCCGAGGGCGCCCCGGCATTGCGCGCCGAGATGCACGCCTACGCCGCCGGCATCGGCCGACCCGGTCTGCTCGATTTCATGCTGCCGCGCGGCCTGCCGACGCCGCGTTCGCTGGCGCGCCGGCGCTTCCGCCGCCGCTGGATGGCGTGCATCGCCGAGCTGTTGGCGGGACGCCGGGCGCAGCCGATCGCCGATCCGCCGCGCGACCTCTACGATATGATGGCCGCGGCGGGCGGCGGCGCGGATCGCCTCGTCGAGCAGTGCGCGACGATGCTGGTGGCCGGCCACGAGACGACGGCCGTCGCGCTGTTCTGGGCATGCCATCTCGTCGCGGCGTTGCCGGACGTGCAGCGGCGCCTCGCCGAAGAGGCCGGCGCGCTCGATCTCGGCCCCGACGGCACGGCCGCCGCCCTGCCCGGCCTCGTGTACGCCCGGGCCGTCGTGGACGAGACGCTGCGCCTTTATCCACCGGCGTTCTCGATCGTGCGCCAGGCGCGTCGCGCCGACGATGCCGCCGGCGTCGCGATCCCGGCGCGCGCCGTCGTGCTGATCGTGCCGTGGGTGCTGCACCGGCACCGCCGGCTGTGGCGCAACCCCGACGCCTTCGACCCCGGCCGTTTCCTGCCCGATGCCGAGCCGCTCGCGCGATTTTCCTACCTGCCGTTCGGCACCGGGCCGCGCGCCTGCGTCGGGGCGCAATTCGCGCTCACCGAGCTGGTGCTGGTGCTGGCGCGTCTGACACGCGATTTCCACATCGACATGGCCGACGACCGGCCGGTATTGCCGCGGGCGACGATCACCTTGCAGCCCGATCGGTCACCGCTCTTCCGCCTGCGGCCGCGGCGCTGAGCATTGCCGTCGCAGCGGGTATTCCGGCTGCCGGCCAAGCCTCCTACAATGCGGGCATGAACCGCCGGCGGTTGTACCTGCTGCTGCGGCCGGAAGGCGCCGATCCGGCGGCGCGGATCTTTCGCGCCGTGCATCATCTGATGGCGGCGGCCGGCATCGCGGTCATGCTGATGGTGACGGTGGCGCCGCTCGAAGCGGCGTATTCGAGCGCGTTGGCGCTCGGATTCTACATTCCAGCCGCGTTCTTTCTGTCCGAATATTTGTTGCGCCTGATCGCCGCGCCGGAAGCGCCCGGCGGCGAGCATCGCGGCGATCGGCGCGCCCGGTTTGCCTGGGTGATCTCGCTCGCCGGCCTGTTCGATCTGGTCAGCGGCCTGCCCGGCATACTCGCGCTGATCTACGGGCCGGCGGCGAGCCTGCTCGGCTTTGTCTGGGCCTTCAAATACGTGCGCTATTCGCCCGGCCTCGCGAGCCTCGGCCGCGTCATCCGCAATGCCCAGCAGGCGCTGCTGTCGGTGCTCCTCGGGTTCTCGATCGTGCTGCTGACGGCGGCCAGCACCGCCTATCTGCTGGAGCGCCACGCCCACCCCGATCATCCGGAAGCGTTCGCCTCGATCCCGGCGGCGCTGTGGTGGGGCATCGTGACGATGACGACGACCGGCTATGGCGACATTGTGCCGCGGACGGTGGCGGGCCGCGCCCTCTCGGGCATCGTCATGGTCGGCGGCATCCTGATCTTCGCGCTGTGGACCGGCATTCTCGTCAACGGCTATGCCGAGGAATTGCGCCGGCGCGAGTTCCTGCGCACCTGGGAACTGGTCGCCAAGGTGCCGTTCTTTCACCATATCGGCGCCTCGCTGATCGCCGAGGTGGCGCGCCTGCTGCGGCCGCGCGACTACCCGACGGGGGCCGTCGTCGTGCGCCGCGGCGAGCCGGGCGACTGCATGTATTTCGTCGCCGACGGCGAGGTCGAGGTGCAATTGCAGACCGGGCCGCTGCGCCTCGGCTCGGGCGAGTTCTTCGGCGAATTGGCGCTGCTGACCGGCGACCCGCGCAACGCCAGCGTCGTTGCGGCGGAATCGTGCACATTGCTGGCGCTCGACATCGTCGATTTCCACGAATTGCTGGCGCGCCAGCCCGAATTGGCGCGGGTCATCCGCGAGGAGGCGCGCAAGCGGCTCGGCGGCGATCTCGTGCGTCACCGCGCCCAGCCGGCGGTCGCCGCCGACGGTTCGGGATAGATCGTCTGGCACCTCTCGGAGGAATCCCAATGACAGCAAAACCGCGGGTCATCGCCCTGGAGGAGCATTATCTCGACCCCGAGGTGAAGCCCTACATCACCGGCCGCGATTCGCCGGGCTCGGCCAGGGTCGTCGCCCGCCTCGACGATGTCGGGCAGGGCCGCATCGCCGAGATGGACGCTGCCGGCATCGACCTGCAGGTGCTGTCGCACGGTGCGCCGTCGGTGCAGAAGATCGCCGAGGCCGACCTGGCGATCCGCCTCTCGCGCGGCGCCAATGACCGGCTGGCCGAGACCGTGCGCGCGCATCCCGACCGCTTCGCCGCATTCGCGATGCTGCCGACCGCCGACCCGAAAGCCGCCGCCGACGAGCTCGAGCGCGCGGTCGATAAGCTCGGCTTCAAGGGCGCGATGGTGCACGGGCTGGCCGACGGCGTCTTTCTCGACGACCGGCGGTTCTGGCCGATCTTCGAGCGCGCCCAGGCCTTGGACGTGCCGCTGTATCTGCATCCGGCGATCCCGCACCCGGCGGTAATCGACGCTTATTACCGCGACTACATCGACAAATACCCGACGATCCTGCGCGCCGCCTGGGGCTTCACAGTCGAGACGGCAACGCAGGGCATCCGCCTGATCCTCGGCGGCGTATTTGACGCCTATCCGCGGCTCAAGATCGTCCTCGGCCATTTGGGCGAGGGACTGCCGTTCTATCTGTGGCGCATCAACATGGGGTTCGAGCGCGACGGCACCCCGCCCGGCTGGTTCCGCGACATGTTCTGCGAGCATTTCTGGGTCACGACCAGCGGCTTCTTCTCCGATCCGGCGCTGCTGTGCTGCGTGCAGGAGATCGGGGTCGACCGCATCCTGTTCTCGGTCGATTACCCGTTCGTCGAGAACGCGCCCGGCACCGAGTGGGTGCAGCGCATCCCGCTCTGCGCCGAGGACCGCGCCAAAATCCTCAGCGGCAACGTCGAACGCCTGCTGCGGCTGTAAGGAACGCGGCCGACATCAGGATAGCTTCGCTGCGCTCGCAATGACCGTGTTGCTCCGATGTCATTGCGAGGAGCGCAGCGACGAAGCAATCTCGCGCGATTAGGGGACAGCAGCGGACAATCGGCATGAAAATCCTCGGCGTCCATCCCGGCCCGCTGATGTACACGAAGATTTTCCTGCGGCTGGAGCCGCTCGGGCTGGAGCTGGTCGCCGCGGCGGCGCGCTCGGCAGGTCACGAGGTGCGGCTGATCGACCTGCAGGTCGAGAGTCACCACGCCTTCTTCCGCCTGCTCGGAGAGTGGCGGCCGCAGGTCATCCTGTTCTCATGCAACTATCTCGCCAATATCCCGGAGATCGTCGATCTCGCGAAGGCGGCAAAGGCGCACCTGCCGGAAACGTCGATCGCCGTCGGGGGCCACAGCGTGTCGTTTGTCGCGCGGGCGCTGATCGAGCACGGTGCCGGCGCAATCGATTGCGTATTGCGCGGCGAGGGCGAGGCCGGGCTGCCGCCGTTGCTGGCGGCGATCGAGGCGGGCGCAGACCTCGCCCGGGTGCCGGGAGCCGTGACCGCCGCCGGCGAGGGCCCGCCTCCCGGCTTCGTGCATTCGCTCGATACGCTATTGCCGGCGCGCGACCTGCTGCGCCACCGGCGCAAGTATTTTCTCGGCGTGCTCGACCCGTGCGCCTCGATCGAGTTCTCGCGCGGCTGCCCGTGGGACTGCTCGTTCTGCAGCGCCTGGACCTTCTACGGCCGCAGCTACCGTCTGGTCAGCCCCGAACGCATCGTCGAGGATTTGCGGCAGATCCGCGAGCCGGGCGTGTTCATCGTCGACGATGTCGCCTTCATCCACGAACGCCACGGGCTGGAGGTCGGCGAGGCAGTGGCGCAGGCCGGCATCCGGAAGCGCTATTACCTGGAGACGCGCGGCGACGTGCTGCTGCGCAACAAGGAGGCGTTCCGCCTGTGGAAGCGCCTCGGCGTGGCCTACATGTTTTTGGGCCTCGAAGCGCTCGACGAGGAGGGCCTCAAGAAATACCGGAAGCGCGTGCCGCTGGGGCGCAATTTCGAGGCATTGGAATTCGCCCGCTCGCTCGGCATCCACCTGGCGATCAACCTGATCGCCGACCCGGATTGGGACCGCGAGCGCTTCCGCATCGTGCGCGAGTGGTGCGTCGAGCAGCCCGACATCGTCAACATCAGCGTCAACACCCCCTACCCCGGCACCGAAAGCTGGTTGACCGAGGAGCGCCGGCTGACGACGCGCGACTACCGCCTGTTCGATATCCAGCACGCCGTCCTGCCGACCCGGCTACCGCTCCACGAGTTTTACGAGGAGCTGGTGACGACGCAGCGCGCGATCTATCGCAAGCACATCGACTGGCACGACATCAAGGGGGCCGCCGGCATCGCGGCGCGGCTGCTGCTGCGCGGCCAGACCAACTTCGTCAAAAGCCTGTTCAAGCTGAACAGCGTCTACCGCACCGACCTCTTGCTCGCCGACCATGCTGCGCCGGTCGAATATGAGATCCCGCTGCAGCCGGCCCCTGCGCCGGGGATGCCCGCCGCCGGCCGATCCTTGTACGTGCACGCCCCGAAAGGCCGCGCCGGCCGCGCGATCGACGCCGCGACCGAACGCTTCGTCGATGAAACCCGCATGGGCGCAACACCGTAGGGCCGCGTCTTTCGTCATTCCGGGGCGGAGCGCGGCGAGGAACCCGGAACCCGTGAACACGGCACGACGACATTAGTACCGACAATTCAATGCGGTCAGGTGTCGGTGTTCATGGGTTCCGGGTTCG
>DATEKP010000310.1:0-2615 GCA_035277405.1 Allostellaceae bacterium
ACAGACCCTATAACCCAAAGTAAGTTTCGGCAAGGAGCACGCGGTCCGGGTGCGTCCCCCGTGCCGATGCGATCCGGGCGCCGTGGAGTGACCGGCAGGGCGCGCTGAACCGGTGCCGCCATCGAAGGGTCAGTCGCTTGACGCAACTTGCGCGAGCGGCCCCGTTGTGAGAACGAGTGGCGAGTTCCTGATGGGAGTGCATTGGGCATGGCGCGCTACGATTTCGACATGATCACGCTGGGCGCCGGCTCGGGCGGCGTCGCCTCGTCGCGCCGCGCCGGCAGCTACGGCGCCAAGGTGGCGATCGTCGAGGAGAGCCGGATCGGCGGCACCTGCGTGTTGCGTGGCTGCGTGCCGAAAAAGCTGCTGGTCTACGGCGCGCAATTCGCCGATGCGTTCGCCGACGCCGCCGGGTTCGGCTGGAGCGTCGCGCCGCCCTCGTTCGACTGGCCGAGCCTGATCGCGGCCAAGAACAAGGAACTCGACCGGCTCGAGCAGATCTACATCAACATGCTCAAAAACAGCGGCGTCGAGATCGTCGAGGGGCGCGGCGTCCTGGTCGATCCGCATACGGTCGAGGTCGCCGGCCGGCACTACACGGCCGAGACGATCCTGATCGCGACCGGCGGCCATCTGACCGTGCCGGCCATCCCCGGCATCGAGCACGTGATCTCGTCGAACGAGGCTCTCGACCTGCCGGAATTGCCGCGCCGGATCGTCATCGTCGGCGGCGGCTACATCGCGGTCGAGTTCGCCGGCATCTTCCGCGGCTTCGGGTCGGAAGTCGTCGAGATCATCCGCCGCGAGGAGCTGCTCTACGGCTTCGACGACGATCTGCGCGTCGCGCTGGCGCAGGAGATGCGCGGGCGCGGCGTCGAGATCCATACGCGCACCCAGGTCGCCCGCATCGAAAAGGCGCCGCGCGAGGGCTATTCGGTATTCACGACGCTGGGCCAGGAAATCTCGGCCGATCTCGTCATGTACGCGACCGGCCGCGGCCCCAACACCAGGGGGCTGGGCCTCGCCGAGACCGGCGTCAAGACCAACGAGAAGGGGGCGGTGCTGGTCGATGAATGGCAGAAGACCAGCCTCCCCAACATCTACGCGGTCGGCGACGTGACCGACCGGCTCAACCTGACGCCGGTGGCGATCGCCGAAGGCCGCGCCATTGCCGAGACGCTGTACAATGGCAATCCGATCAAGATGGACCACGACGACGTGCCGACCGCGGTGTTCTCGCAGCCGCCGATCGGTACGGTCGGGCTGACCGAGGAGGCGGCACGCCGGCAATACGGCGAGGCTGTCGAAGTCTATTGCGCGCGCTTCCGGCCGATGAAGAACACGCTGTCGGGCCGCGACGAGCGCACCTTTATGAAGCTGGTGGTCGATGGCCGCAGCGACCGGGTGCTCGGCTGCCACATGCTGGGGGCGGACGCGCCGGAGATCGTGCAGGGGCTGGCGATCGCGGTCAAATGCGGCGCCTCCAAGCGCATGTTCGACCAGACGATCGGCATCCACCCGTCGGCCGCCGAGGAATTCGTCACGATGCGCGAGAAATTCGTCCGCCCGCAAAAAGCCGCGGCGGAATAGCATCGATTGCTCCTCCCCTGCGAAGCGGGGGAGGTGGCGCGCGTAGCGCGACGGAGGGGGCGAGCTGGCGCTCGGTGCCCCCTCCCCCGCATGCGGGGGAGGAACCCTCGTCAGCTCTTGGACGGCGGCACGATATTGGCGCGGCGCGGCGCCAGCGGCGCGGCGGGGATGGCACCGACATCGATTTCCGGCATCGGCAGATCGATCGCCTGCAGGACCGCGTTGGCCAGTTCGTTATAGCTCGGGAAGCGCTGGCGCAGCCGGCCGCGCCACGCCGGGATGCCGCCGCTGGCATGCAGTTCGAACGCGCTCTCGCGGCCATCGAGGGCCGAGGACACGTGGTCGGCGGCGAGCTGCAGCAGCGCGGCGCGCTGCTTTGCGCTGTACCCGCCGCCGCCGAATGTTTCTTCCAGCTCGGCGGCGATGCGTGGGTCGGCGAGGTCGCGGTCGGTCGGCGCGACGACCAAGGACGAGCCGGGCACGATGCGCAGAATCTCGGCGATGCGTTGGCGCGCCTTCAGCATCGCCAGCCCACCGGGCAAGAGGTGCGCGTAATTGGCGTGGCAATTGCCGCCGACCGTGAAGCCGGGATCGCGCTCGGCGGCCGCCAGGCAGCTGCGCACGACCTGCACCTCGGCGACGACATCGACGATGTATTCGACGGTCGCCGGGTGCTCCTTCAGCCCCATCGCGTCGGCCAGCGCCAGCATCAGGCCGAGCGCGAATTCGGCCTTGGCGAGCCAGCCGTAGAGGTGGTGCCACAAGAGCCAGGTGGCGATCGGCTCGGGCGAGGCCTCGACCAGAAACACCCGCTCCCACGGGATCACCACTTCGTCGAGCCACATCTGGCCGTCGAGCTCGTCGAAGCGATGCGAGAGCGGCGCGGCGAACCGGCCGCCGCCGCGCGCCGCGATCCTGCGGCACACGGTGGTGACCCCGGGCGCGCCGACCGGCACGACAAAGCTCGCATTCTGCCCGTCGATCGTGACGCCGTTCAGCGCCCCGACATAGACCTCCTCGGCGTA
>DATEKP010000311.1:0-2858 GCA_035277405.1 Allostellaceae bacterium
CTACGGCTGGCGCGACGCCTGCCTGATCTGGGCCACGATAAATCTGTGCCTGGCCTTGCCGCTCAACTGGCTGCTGATCCCGCCGGCGCCGCCGCTGCCGCCGCCGACCGCCAGTCAGCGCGCGACGCCCGAGGCCGCGCCGCCGCGCGGCGCGATGCCGATCCTCGCCTTCTATTTCGCCGCGACCGCGTTTGTCACCGGCGCGATGGCGGCGCACCTGCCGCGCTTTCTCGAAAGCATCGGCGCCAGCACGACGGCGGCGATCGCCGCTGGCGCGCTGGTCGGACCGGCGCAGGTCGCCGCCCGGCTGGTCGAGTTCGGGCTGCTGCGGACGATCCACCCGGTGTGGTCGGCGCGCATCGCGGCGCTGATGCACCCGCTGGCGGCGGTCGCGACCGGTGCCCTCGGTCCCGCCGGGATCAGCCTGTTCGCGGTCGTGCATGGCGCCGGCAACGGCATGATCACGATCGCCAAGGGGACCTTGCCGCTGGCGGTGTTCGGCCCCGACGGCTACGGCTTGCGCAACGGCATCCTGTCGGTACCGGCGCGGGTGGCGCTGGCGGCGGCGCCATTCCTGTTCGGCCTCCTGCTCGACGATGTCGGCGCCGCGGCAATCCTGCTATCGGCCGGATTGAGCCTCGCCGCCTTCGCCTCGCTCTTGCTGCTGCGCCGGCGCTCGGCCGCCGCGATCGCCGCGGCCGACTGATCGCGCATGCCGGCGGCCTTGCCCCGGCCCGAGGGCATTCCAGATAACTGGGTCGAGAAGGCGACAGACACCCCCGGCGGCAGGGAGTACGTTAATCCCGATAACCCGAACGACCGGGTGCGCGTCATGCCGGGCAACCCGAACAGCCGCTACCCCAGTCAGCGGCGCCCATACGTAATTGACCAGAACGGCGGCTATCGCGATGTGAACGGAGATTCGATTGCCGCCGCAAATCCTGGCCGCAGCCCGGAGGCCCATATCCCATACGAGCTCTTCAGGTTTCGGAGGTAAAATTGGCTGTGACCGCAAATGAAGCCGTCGCGCGCGAGCTTCGATCTTCGTGGTTTTGCCAAGTGCATGATATTGCGGATATCGATTTGCAGCGCCGCACCTGGTTAGACGCCACGAACCTCAATCCGCATTGGTCATACATCGAATTCGTCGAATCGTATCCCGACGGCGACCAGCTGCAACATGCTGTTGCACAAGGCTGGCTCACAGGCAAGGAATTTAAAGTTCTAAACAATCTTCGTTGCGTGCTTACTGAATATTCTCCTCCGAGCAAGGACTACTACGACAATGCAGCCGTGCTCGATGACCCGGCGTGGCATGCCGTGGTCGAAGAGGCAAGGAGGGCACGGCAACAGCTGCTTACGACGACGACGAATCCCCAAGAACGAGAAAGCTTGCTGGGGATGGCCTGACCCCGGTACGGCGGCAATTCCCATATGCCCTATGCCAGCCTGCGCGATTTCATGGCCCGGCTCGAAGCGGCCGGGCGGCTGGTGCGGGTCGGGGCGCCGGTCTCCCCCTTCCTCGAAATGACCGAGGTTCAGACGCGGCTCTTGGCCGAAGGCGGCCCGGCGGTGCTGTTCGAGAATGTCGTGCATGACCGGGCGCAGATGCCGGTATTGGTCAATCTGTTCGGTACGGTCGAGCGGGTCGCCTGGGGCATGGACCGCGAGCCGGGCGAGTTGCGCGAGATCGGCAAGACGCTCGCGTTCCTGAAGCAGCCGGAACCGCCCGGCGGCTGGCGCGAGGCGTTCGACATGCTGCCGCTGCTCAAGACCGTCATGGCGATGCGGCCGAAGACGGTCGGCGCCGCGCCGTGCCAGGAGATCGTGCTGCGCGGCGGCGACATCGATCTCGGCCTCTTGCCGGTGCAGACCTGCTGGCCGGGCGAGCCGGCGCCGCTGATCACCTGGCCGCTGGTCGTCACCAAAGGGCCGGGCACGGCGCGCGAGGACGGTTTCAACCTCGGCATCTACCGCATGCAGGTCTTGGGGCGCGACACGACCCTGATGCGCTGGCTCAGGCACCGCGGCGGGGCGCAGCACCACCAGCGCTGGCGCGCCGAGAAGCGCGAGCCGTTACCAGCCGCCGTCGTGATCGGCGCCGACCCGGGCACGATCATCGCCGCGGTGACGCCGGTGCCCGACACGCTGTCCGAATACCAGTTCGCCGGCCTCTTGCGCGGCCGCCGCGTCGAGCTGGTCGATTGCCAGACCGTGCCATTGAAGGTGCCGGCCGCGGCGGAAATCGTGCTCGAAGGCCACGTCTCGCTCGACGAATACGGCGACGAAGGCCCCTACGGCGACCATACCGGTTATTACAACGCGGTCGAGCAATTCCCGGTGTTCCGCCTGTCGGCGATGACGATGCGGCGCGACCCGATCTACCTCTCGACCTTCACCGGCCGGCCGCCCGACGAGCCGTCGGTGCTCGGCGAGGCGCTGAACGAGGTGTTCATCCCGCTGCTGCAGCAGCAATTTCCGGAGATCGTCGATTTCTGGCTGCCGCCCGAGGGCTGCTCCTACCGCATCGCGGTCGTCGCGATCCGCAAATCCTATCCCGGCCACGCGCGGCGGATCATGATGGGCATCTGGTCGTTTCTGCGGCAGTTCATGTACACGAAATGGGTCATCGTCGTGGACGACGACATCGACGCGCGCGACTGGAAGGATGTGATGTGGGCCGTCTCGACCCGCATGGACCCGGTGCGCGACACGCTGCTGATCGACCACACGCCGATCGACTATCTCGACTTCGCCTCGCCGCAATCGGGGATCGGCGGCAAGATCGGCCTCGACGCCACCAACAAATTGCCGCCCGAGACGACGCGCGCGTGGGGCCGCCCCATTCGCATGGCAGA
>DATEKP010000312.1:0-2011 GCA_035277405.1 Allostellaceae bacterium
GGCGCTGACGATCGCGGCAAACGACCCGTCGGCAAACGGCAGCGCGTTGACCGATCCGGCGCACACCGGGCGCCCGCTCTTCGCGGCGGCGCGGGTGCACGCGGCCGGCTCGGCGTCAAGGCCGAGCGCGGCACGTTCGGGGAAGGCGAGGGCGAGACGCGCGAGCAGCCCGCCGGTGCCGCAGCCGGCGTCGAGCAGCGGCCCGACCTCCGGCCCGGCGCCGAACGCGCGCAGCAGCAGCGCGAGGTTGGCGTGCAATGCGGCGAACCACCACATCCCGTCCTCGGCCTCGTCGAGCCTCAAATATTCGATGCGCTCCACGATCGCCCTTTGCTTTAGGCCGCGCCGCGACAATCCGCCACCGCGTCGTCGATCAGCCGGGCGAGCACGTCGCCGGCGTCGAAATGGGCACGCGCGACCCCGCGGGCACGGCGCGCCTCGCGCGCATAGTCGCGCTCGACGGCGCGGATCGCCTCCGCCGCCTGCGCGCCATCGGCAAAAGCATGCAGGCCCGAGCCGGTCGGGATGTTGCGGCTGAATCCGGTATCCTGCACCACCGCTGGCCGGCCGGCGGCGAGGTAGCACGCGGTGCGGCAGCTGAACCAGCCGGTGTTGAGCGCGACATAGACGTTCTTCGCCACCGACACTTCGCCGCGCGAGGCGGCGATGTAGTCGCGGTAATGCTGCGGCGTCAGGCTGACCGCCGGCCCGTCCTCCGCCTGCCAGCCGTGCGCGGCGAGCCGTGTCAGGGGCGCCTCGGTGCCGCCGACGGCGATGCGGAACGGCAGGTCGAGGCGGCGCGGCAGGCCGATCACATGGCCGAACTCGGCGGCCTTGCCGTGATATTCGACGCCGCGATGTTCGAGCCGGCCGCGGAACACGTTCCAGGTCATGACCGTGCTCCAAGCGCCGGCCGGAGCGGAGGGGATCGGGATCGCCTCCCACAGATCGAGCACGACCGGCATCCGGGTCGGCTGCCAGCACAGGCCTGCCGCCGGCACTCCGCAATCGGGCCGGCCGATATTCTCGCCATAGGTGAAATGGCGGTCGTGCGCCAACACGCCGGCGCGCCAGCGCTCGACGTTCTGCGACCATTCGGGCCGCTCTTCGAGCACGATCTGGTTGTAGCCGGGATCGCTATCGATGAAGATTTTCCGGCAACCAGGCGCCAGCGCGTCGGGGAAAAAGCTGGCGCCGCTGACATTGATGAACAGGTCGGCGGTGCGCGCGACGGCATCGAAATCATGCTGCGACATGCCGCAGCTCGTTTCGTGCAGATGCCGGTAATGCCAGCGCTCGGCGAAGTCCGGGGCATAGCGCGCAAAAAAATCGCGCAGATAGCCCGCGGAATAGGCCGGGTCGTCGGTCATGCGGTTGGTGCGCGGGTCGTAGGGCCAGCACCAGGTGTCCTCGTGGTAGAAGACATCGTGCCCGAGCCGCGCCAGGCCGATCGGGTATTGCAGGTAATCCCACGCGACGCCGCCGACCGGATACTGGGCGGCCATGCCGGCGACGATGATCCTCAGCCGCGGCATCGGGGCGGCATCACGGCGCGAAGGCCGCGGGCGGACGCTTCGGCGCGGTCCTCTGGCGGGCCGCCGCGGCGTGCAGCGCGCGCCGGTCGAGCACGACCGACAGCAGCGCCCCCATCCGCTCGACCCGGTAGATCGGATGCCCGGCGACGGCGCGGTCGCAATTGTCCTTGGTAAAGGCGACGTAGAAATCGGCGCTTTGCGGCTGCGCCACGTAGCGGAAATTCTTCGGGAAATAATAGGCCGCCGAGGCCGGCGGGCCGCACACCGCGACCGCGAAATTGCGCTTCGGAAAATCGCCGTGCAGCTGGTTTTGCAGGTAATGCTCGAGGGCGCGGACGTCCTCGGCGTAGGAATTGGCCCAATAATCGAGCTTGAAGTTGCGCTGGGCGCCGTCAACACCGCCGACGAAGGCGTTGTAGTAGACGTATTGGTCGGGGTGCAGCAGCACCATCGTCGTGACATGCGCAAAGCCATAG
>DATEKP010000313.1:0-4942 GCA_035277405.1 Allostellaceae bacterium
CTTGTAGACCGTGCCGTGGTCCTCCATCTCGTCCTGGTTCCAGCCGCCGCCGATGCCGAACAGGAAGCGCCCGTCCGACACCTGATCGAGCGAGGCGACGAGCTTGGCGGTCTGGATCGTGTCGCGCTGGATTACGAGGCACACGCCGGTGCCGAGCTTCAGTTTTTTCGTGACGGCCGCCGCCGCGGTCAACGTCACAAACGGGTCCATCGCGTCGTAATACATTTTCGGCAGGTCGCCGCCGCCGGGGAACGGCGTCTTGCGCGAGGTCGGGATATGGGAGTGCTCCGGGTTCCACAGCGACTCGAAGCCACGTTCCTCCAGCGCCTGCGCCAACTGCGTCGCGGGGATGCAGTAGTCGGTCATGAACATCGATGCGCCGAAATCCATCGTGCCTGCTCCTCGATAGAAGAAAACCAATCCCCGGTTAGAGCCGTATCCGCTCGCAAGCGACTGTATAACCGTCACCCCCGCGAACGCGGGGGTCCAGGGGCAGCCGCTGGTGGCTTCCCCCTGGATTCCCGCTTGCGCGGGAATGACGACTCGGACTGGCTCACATCAAAAACACGCCCTTGCCGGTGCTCTGGGTATCGAACAATTTGTAGGCCTCCTCGGCCTGCTCCAATTGCCAGCGGTGGGTGAACAGCTTCTCGACATCGATCTTGCGATCGGCGACGAACTGCGCGCACTCGGCCTGGCCCATCTGCGAGAAGGTCCACGACGCGACGATCGTCAGCTGCTTCCTGAGCATGTCGGGGCTGACATCGATCGTTACGTTGTTGCGTTCGCCGACAAAGCAGGTCGTGCCCCACACCCGCGTCGCGCGCACTGCGGCGATGCGGCCCTCCGGCTGGCTCGACGTGTCGAGCGTGAATTCGGCGCCGTAGCCGTGCGTCAAGTCCTTGATCGCGCCGACCGGGTCGTTGGAGCGCGGATTGACGGTTTCGGCGGCGCCGAATTCCTTGGCGCGGGCGAGCCGCTCGGGGCTGACATCGAGGGCGATGACGCGCGTCCCCATCGCGCTCGCCAATTGCGTCGCCGACAGCCCGACCGGCCCCTGCCCGAAGATCGCGATCGTGTCGTTGCCGGTCACCCGGATGCGGCGCAGCGCGCCATAGGCCGTTCCGGTGCCGCACGAGATCGCCGCGCCAGTGACGAACGACAGTTCGTCGAGCAATGGCACCAAGGTGAAAGCAGGCACCTTCAGATACTTCGCGTGGCCGCCGTGGGCGTTATTGCCATAGACGAGTACTGACTGCTCCTGGCACAGCTGCGACCAGCCCGAGCGGCAGTGGTTGCACACTTCGCAGCCCTTGTAGTGGTGCACCATGACCCGCTGGCCGATCTGTGCGCGCGCCGCCGGCACACCGGGGCCGATCGCGGCGACGACGCCGCACGGCTCGTGTCCGGCGATGACCGGCTCCGACGCCGCGGCGATGCCGCCGATCGCCTCGCCGCCCTTCGGCCGGCGGTACTGGTGCAAGTCGCTGCCGCACATGCCCGAGGCCTTCATCTCGATCACGACCTCGCCTTCGCCGGGGGTCGGGTCGGAAAAATCCATCAGTTCGACCTGGCGATCGCCGGTGAACACAACCCCGCGCATGTCTTCCTCCTGGGCTGATTCTTGCGGCACCCGTCCGGGCGGCTGACAGCCCGCCGGCGGCGATGCTAGCATGAGAGGCCGCCGGGGTGGTCAGGCATTAACGGCACCGACGGGGACAGGGGACGGGATGAGGGGTTGGATCGGGCCGGCCGTCGCGTTCAGCGCGGCGCTCGCAGCGTTGTTGCCGTCGCATGTTGCCTTCGCTTGGGGGCCGCAGGGCCACCGCGCCGTCGCGCTGATCGCCGACCGCGTGCTGCGCCAGAGCGACGCCGCAGCGCACGCGAAGCTGCTCGCGATCCTGGCGACCGACAAGGACGACCGTCTGACCAAGACCGACATCGCCAGCGAGGCGACGTGGGCCGACGTGCTGCGCGAGAAAAGCCCGGAGGCGCGCACCGCGACGACCGGATGGCACTACACGCGGCTCAAGGCCGATAACCCCGATTTCTCCAGCGCCTGCTTCGGCCATAAGCCGCTGCCGGTCGGATACCCCGCGAGCCGCGGACCGCAGGACAATTGCAGCGTCGACAAAATCTTGCAGTTCGAGACCGAGCTGAAAAACGCGGCGACCTCGGAGCACGAGAAGCTGGCGGCAGTGAAATTCCTGCTCAACCTTGTTGCCGACGTCAACGATCCGCTGCACGCGATCGATCATGGCGATAGCGGCGGCGAATGTGTGGCGGTGCAGATCGGCGGCAAGCCGCCGGTCCGCCTCGCGACCTATTGGCAGGAGACGCTGGTGCGCGAGGTCACCGGCAGCGATGCGGCATCCGGCGCGGCGCGCATCGCCGCCGCGATTCCGGCGGGGGCCGCCGCCAAATGGGCCGCGGGCGATCCCGCATCGTGGGCACGCGAGAGCTACGAGATCGCCAAGTCGGTCGTTTACAGTTTCGCCGCCGGACAGCCCGCCGGCCAGTACAGCTTTCCGGCGAAGAAGGGCGAGAGCACGGCCTGCGCGTCCGTGCCGCTCTACAAGGTCGGTCCCGAGTACGAGACGAAGGCGCTCGCCGCCTTGAAGGAGCGCCTCGCCGTCGCCGGCATCCGTCTCGCGCAGGTCCTGCGCGACAGTCTGAAATAGCCGGCGCCGCGGGGAAATGCGCGTCCTCGTAATCTACGCGCATCCGCTCGGCGACAGCCTCGCCGCGGCACTGCATCGCGCGATCCTGGTGGGGCTGGCGGTGGCGGGCCACGAGATAGACGATTGCGATCTCTACGCCGAGGGATTCGACCCGGTGCTGACGGCGGACGAGCGGCGCACCTATAACGGCCCACAGCCGGAGCTCGGCGCGGTCGAGAGCCATGTCGAGCGGCTGCGCGCGGCCGAGGCGCTCGTATTGTGTTTTCCGACCTGGTGGTACGGCATGCCGGCGATCCTCAAGGGGTATTTCGACCGCGTATGGGCCCAGGGGGTCGCGTTCCATCTGCCGGAGGGCGGCGGCGCGATCCGCCCCGCGCTGACCAACATCCGAAAGCTGTGGGTTGTTACGACCTACGGCGCGCCTTGGTGGTTGATCCGGCTCGTCCTGCGCGACCCGGTCCGCGCCGTCGTCCTAGGCGGGCTGGGGCGGTTGTGCGCCCGGGGCGCCGAAAAGCGCTTCTTCGCGCTGTACAATGTCGATGGCGCGCCGCGCGAGCGCTGCGCGCAGTTCATCGCGCGGGTCGAACGCGCCGCCGCGCGGCTCTGAGAGTCACGGCCGGCGCAAGAGGCGCGCCTCGGCCGGCACCGGGTCGTCGGGCAATTGGCGGTCGCGGTGGCGCGCCACGGCTTCATCGAGCAGCGCTGACAGCAGTGCGGTGAACCCGATCGGCGGGTCGGCCGCCTCCCACAGGAAATAGCCGAACGAGCCGGGGCACGGGTTGACTTCGTTGAGCCAGGCCTCACCGGTCGCCGCATTGCAGTAGAAATCGACGCGCGGCGCCCCCGATCCGTCCACCGCTGCGAACGCGGTCGTCGCCCACTCGCGCAATTTCGCGTCGAGGCCCGCCGGCAGCTTGGGGTTGATATCGCGGGACAAGGACAGCATGCCCTGGCTCGCCGCGGCATCCTTGACGCCCCCCTTGTCGGCGCCGCCCGACAAATATTTCTGACGGAAATCGAGCAGTTCCTCGGCGCGCTTCGGCTGCTCGATCGCAGAGGTGCGGATGTCGCCTCCGGCGCGCATGACCGAGAGGTTGTATTCGACGAGGTTCGGCACAAACGGCTCGATCAGCGCGTGCGTGTCGAGGCGGAAGATCGTCGGCAATAACGCCCGCACCTCGTCGATATTGTCGGCCTTGCCGACGCCGATGCTGCTGCCGAGATGCACCGGCTTGACGACGCAGGGAAATCCGATATTGCACATCAGCGCCAGCAACGCCTCGGCGGAAGGCAGGCCGCCGGCGCCGCGCGCGACGACCGCGTCCGGCAACAGCGGGATGTCGAGACCGCGCAGCAGCCGCTTCGCCGCCGCCTTGTCCATCAGCACGGCCGACGCCATGGTGCGCATACCGGTGTAGGGGACGTTGGCGATCTCGAAGAGGCCCTGAATCTGCCCGTCCTCGCCGCCGAGCCCGTGAAACGCAAACAACGCCACGTCGAAGTCGATGACCGAGCGGCGGCCGAACAGCCCGCCGCGCGTGCTGACCAGAACGCCACGGCCGCCTTCGCCGCGCGACAAAGCAACCTCGGCCAGACCGGCCTCAATGCGCGCGTCGGGCAGGTAATTGCGGCGCTCGGCCAGCGCCTCGCCGGTGAGCCAGCGGCCGCGCGGATCGACATAGACCGGGAAAGGATCGAAGCGCTGCTGGTCGATCGCCTTCAGCGCCTGCAAACCGGTGATGACGCTGACATCGTGCTCGGGCGAGCGGCCGCCGAACAGGACCGCGACGCGGGTGAGGTTGCTGCCCGCCATGCTCTACCCCAATATCCAGCCCACCCGATCATGCCGCTCGCTTCACCCTACCCTCCGCCGCGCCGCCGCGACAACCGCGCGGCCGGCCCGCCGCGCCCGGCCGCGTGAACAGCGAGATCGTGCAGGCCGGCGGCGGCGAGTTTGCGCTGTTTCGCCCCGCGAATCAGACTGGCCCCGATTCGCCCGGCACGGGACCCGTGCTGCTGTGGGCGCATGGCTGGGGGCATACGCACAAGAACCTGCTGCCGCTCGCGGAGGCACTACCGCGCCCGGCCGCCTCTATTCTGCTCGACCTCCCGGGGTTCGGCGCCTCGCCGCGGCCGCCAAGCGCGTGGAGCACGGCCGATTATGCCGATGCGGCAGCAGAATGGCTGGAGGCGCTGCCGCCGGCGCGCCGCCTGTGGATCGCCCACTCGTTTGGCGCCCGCATCGGATTGCAACTCGCCGC
>DATEKP010000314.1:0-4187 GCA_035277405.1 Allostellaceae bacterium
GGTGAAGACCGGGGCGGAGCATCTGGCGTCGCTCAGGGACGGGCGGGCCGTCTTTATCGATGGGCAGCGCGTCGCGGATGTTACCGTCGATCCGGCGTTCAAGAACGCGTGCCGGGTGGCGGCGGGGCTTTACGATTATCAGGCGGCTCCCGCGAATATCGAGCGGATGACGTTTGCGCCCGCTGCTGCCCGCGGCGGCGCCGGCGATGGGTACTCGCGGGTCAATCGGGCGTGGCAGTTGCCGCGCTCCTATGACGAGCTGGTGGCGCGGCGCAGGGCGCTCGTCGAATGGGCCGAATTGTCGGCCGGGTTTCTCGGGCGGGCGCCGGACCATGTCGCCTCCAGCCTGCTCGGCCAGGTCGTCGGCATCGACGTGTTCCGCCGGCACGGCGCAGCGCGCGCCCGGGCATTGCTCGATTATTTCGACTACGCCAGCCGCCACGACCTGTACCTGACCTACGTCATCATCAACCCGCTGGGCGACCGCTCGAAGGCGTGGGGCGAGCAGCAGGAGGACCTCGTCGCGCGCATCGTCGACGAGGACAGCACCGGCATCACCGTGCGCGGCGCCAAGATGCTCGGCACCGCCGTCATCCTCGCCAACGAGATGCTGGTCGCCAACCTGCAGCCGTTGCGCCCGGGCGAAGAGGACCTCGCGGTGTCGTTCGCGCTGCCGGTCGCGGCGCGGGGGGTCAAAATCCTGTCGCGCAAATCCTACGAGGCGGCGGCGATGTCGCCCGCCGACAACCCGCTGTCGTCGCGCTTCGACGAGAACGACGCGCTCGTCTGGTTCGAGGACGTGCGAGTGCCGTGGGAACGCGTCTTCGTCCATCGCGACACCGACATGTGCCGCGCCCAGTTCCACGACACGCTGGGCCACACGTTCCAGAACTACCAGGCGCAAATCCGCCTGCTGGTCAAAGTCAAATTCCTGGTCGGGGTGGCGCGGCAATTGGCCGAGACGATCGGCACCGCTTCGATGCCGCCGGTGCGCGAGACATTGGGCCGGCTGGCGGCGCAGGCGGCGATGGTCGAGGGCATGGTGTGGGGGATGGAGGCGAAGGGGCATATGGAGGGCGATTATTTCGTCCCCGACAAGCATTTGATGTACGCCGCGCAGGTCTTGACGCAGGAGCTTTACCCGCGCCTCGTCGAGACGATCCGGGGTCTCGCCGGCGGCGCCTTGATCATGCTGCCGTCCTCGGGGCGCGACTGGGACAACCCGGAACTCGCCGCGATCATCGAGAAGACGCAGCGCTCGCCGGTGTCGGGGCCGAGGGAACGCGTCGATTTCCTGAAGCTGGCCTGGGACGCGCTCGGCTCTGAATTCGCCTCGCGCCACGTGCAGTACGAGATGTTCTACGCCGGCGCCCCGTTCGTCACCTGCGCCCACTCGTACCGCACCTACGACTGGGACGCCGCCGTCGCGCTGGTCGGGACGATGTCGCGGAAGTAACCGGGTCGGCGTAGTTCGCCATCCGAATATGCGACCACGTTGCTGTCACTCCCCGGGACGAATGCTCAGTCGGCGACCCGCCACTGGCCGGCGGCGTCTTCGCAGGCGGTGCCGAGCGCGCCGTTTGCCGTCCGGTACTCGCGGCAGGTCTGCCCGGCGCCGTTGCGGAAGGCCGGCCGGCTCGTATAGGTGATCGTCGCGGCGCCGGGAGCGCTCGGAGCAGCCGCCGTCGGTGTCGCTCCGGTCGGCGTCGTTCCAATGGGCGGCGCAGCGGGCGGCGGGTAATTGGCCGGCGCCGGCGGCGGATAAATGGCGGGCGGCGGATAGTAATAAGGGTAATAGGCCGGCGGCGGGTAATAGGGCCACGGCGCGGCGTAGAAGCCGGGATAGGGAAAGCCGAAGCCGACGATAAACGCGTGCGCCGGCGCCATCGCTCCGGCCCACGCGGCCAAGCCCAGCACCGCCGCGACGGCACTCGCGGCAATGCGCGACGATCGGCCGCTCCTCGACACTCCCCCCATGGCGATCCCCGGCCGGTTCTGACGAGCACCATTCTATATGCCGTGGCGTGCGGCCGCATCCCCGCCATCGCCTCGGGGAGCGCGGCGGTTGCAGCCCGTGCCCCGAGGGGCTAAGACCCTGGCACCATTCAGCCAAGGGAGAAACGATCGTGGCGCGCGGAGAGGAGCAGCATCGGAACCCGAAAACCAATATCGAGATCGCCCAGGAAGCCGAGATGCGGCCGATCGTCGAGGTCGCGGCCAATAAGCTCGGTATCCCCGATGCGGCCGTGTCGCCCTACGGCAAGTACAAGGCGAAGATCTCGCTCGATTACATCCGCTCGCTCGCCGACCGGCCCAACGGCAAGCTGATCCTCGTTACCGCGATCACCCCGACCCCGGCCGGCGAAGGCAAGACGACGACGACGGTCGGCCTCGGCGACGCGCTTAACCATATCGGCAAAAAGGCGATGTTGTGCCTGCGCGAGGCGAGCCTCGGGCCGTGCTTCGGCATGAAAGGCGGGGCGGCCGGCGGCGGCTACGCCCAGGCCGTGCCGATGGAGGACATCAACCTGCATTTCACCGGCGATCTGCATGCGATCGGCGCCGCCAACAATCTGCTCGCCGCGATGGTCGACAACCACATCTACTGGGGCAACGAGCCGGCGATCGACCCGCGCCGCGTCACCTGGCGGCGCGCCGTCGATATGAACGACCGCGCCCTGCGCTCGATCGTCAACTCGTTGGGCGGCGTCGCCAACGGCTTCCCGCGTGAGGGCGGCTTCGACATCACCGCCGCCTCGCAGATCATGGCGACGTTCAGCCTGGCGACCGACCTTCAGGACCTCCAGCGCCGGCTCGGCAACATCGTCGTCGGCCAGACCCGCGCGAGGAAGCCGGTGTGCGCCGCTGATGTGCAGGCGGCCGGCGCGATGGCGGTTTTGCTGAAGGACGCGCTGGCGCCCAACCTGGTGCAGACGATCGAGAACAACCCGGTGTTCATCCACGGCGGCCCGTTCGCCAACATCGCGCACGGCTGCAACTCGGTGATCGCCACGCGCACGGCGCTGAAGCTCGCCGACTATGTCGTGACCGAGGCCGGGTTCGGGGCCGATCTGGGAGCCGAGAAATTCATCGACATCAAGTGCCGGCAATCGGGGCTGCGGCCCGATGCGGCCGTCGTCGTTGCGACGGTGCGGGCGCTGAAGATGCATGGCGGCGTCGCGCGAGACGCGCTGCGCGAGGAGAATGTCGCGGCGGTCGAAGCCGGTTTTGCCAATCTGCAGCGCCACCTCGCCAATCTGCGCGGGTTCGGCGTGCCGGCCGTCGTCTCGGTCAACCGCTTCACCGCCGATACCAAACCCGAGCTCGATCGGCTGCGCGAGTTGTGCGACGCCGAGGGGGTCAAGGCGGTTGTCGCCGACCATTGGGCGCGCGGCGGCGAGGGCGCGGTCGATCTGGCGCGCGCCGTCGTCGAGCTGGCCGAGAGCGGCGGTGCCAAGTTCCAGTTCCTCTATCCCGACGAGATGCCGCTGCTCGACAAGATCCGCACGATTGCCCAGCGCATCTACGGTGCGCGTGACATCGACGCGCCGCAATCGGTGCGCGACCAGTTGAAGCAGTTCGAGGAGCAGGGCTGCGCCAAGTTCCCGGTGTGCATCGCCAAGACGCAATACAGCTTCTCGACCGACCCCAACCTGAAGGGCGCGCCGAAGGACCACATCGTCGGGGTGCGCGAGGTGCGGCTGTCGGCCGGTGCCGAGTTCGTCGTTGCGATCTGCGGCGACATCATGACGATGCCCGGCCTGCCGCGCGTGCCGGCCGCCAACAGCATCACGCTGACCGAGGAGGGCCTCGTCACCGGGCTGTTCTAATGTCCCTATTCCGGAATTCGACCGACTTCGCGCTTGGCTATGTTGTCGTCCCTGCGCAAGCAGGGACCCGCTTATCAACTGCTTGCAAGGCGGCCCGATGGGTCCCGGCTTTCGCCACGGATCAAGTCCGTGGGCTGAAGGCCCACGGGACGACAAATTAATCGAACTGGCGTTTTGTCCGAGCAAACAGAATCGTCATTCCCGCGAAAGCGCACGGCTGTCCGGCTAAACGAAACAGGTTGCGAGTTGATGATCCGGCGCAACCCGAAGCACCCCTTGGCCGGACTTGATCCGGCCACCCACGTCTTTTTGGGCCAGCTCCGGTCGGCATCAAAGACGTGGACGCCCACGGATCAA
>DATEKP010000315.1:0-5180 GCA_035277405.1 Allostellaceae bacterium
GACCGCTTTGTGGTGCGCGGTGTGCTGCTCCTCGCCATTGGACTGATGCTGGTTTATTTCGGGCGCCATCAGCAGCGCATGTTTGAGGAATGGGCACGGCTGACCGCGTGGCCGATGGCGTCTCCCGGCGGCGCTGTCGCGGACGGCCCTCCGCTGCGCGACGTGCTGACTTATGTCGCCAGCGTGTTTGGCGCGCCGCGCGCGCTGCTGTTGTGGAGCGACCCCGAGGAGCCGTGGATCTACGCCGCCGAGTGGCAGGAGGGACGTTGCGACGAGGAGCGTTTTCCTCCCAACGCATTCGAGCCGGCGGTTGCGGCGCCTGTTGCCGATTGCCTGTTCCTGTGCGATCCGGCAAGACGCGATACCCTGTTCCTCGACGCAGAGGGCGCCGTCCGGCATGCCGAACAGGCCGTTCTGCATCCGGCGCTCCGAGAGCGCTACCGGATCGGTGCGGCGGTCTCGGTGCCGCTCCGCGGCAACAGCGTCAGCGGTCGTCTGTTTGTGCTCGACCGCCCGCAGCCCGGCCCTGAGGACCTGGCATTGGCGGCGGTGCTGCAGACCCGCATCGAAAGCGCGATCGAGCACGCGGCGGCGCTCGATCTATGGCGGCGCGCGGCGGCCGCCGAAGACCGTCTGCGCGTTGCGCGCGACCTGCACGACGGCATTCTGCAGGTACTTGCCGGCACGACCTTGCAGTTGCAGAACCTGATCGTGAGCCGGCCGGGCGACCAGTCGGACCGGATCGCCGCGTTGCAACGCTGGCTGGTCCAGGAGCAGCGGGAGCTGCGCGCCTTTATCCGGCGGTTGCATCCGGGCACCCCGCCCGACGCCGGCGGCAACATCGATCTGCAAGATGATCTCGCCATGCTCGCCGAGCGGCTGCACCACCAATGGGGGATGGAGGTCGAGGTGGCGGTGCGACCGTCAGGTGCGCGGCTGCCGGCATGGTTACGCTTCGATCTCTATCAGGTTGTGCGCGAAAGTGCCGCCAACGCCGCCCGCCACGGGAGAGCCTCGCGGCTGCAGATCGCCGCCGAATGCGCGGCGGGCCGGCTGCGGTTGGAAATCGACGACAACGGCAAGGGCTTCCCGTTTGCCGGAGATCGCAGCGGCGAGGACTGCCTGTCATCCGGGATCGGCCCGCGTTCGCTGGCGGCGCGGGTCAAGACGCTGGCGGGATCGCTGACGGCGGGATCGGGCGCCGTCGGCGCCAGGCTGACGATCGAACTGCCGCTCGATGCGCCGCTGGTGCGGAGAGCGGCATGAGAGTGCTGATCGCCGACGATCATCCGATCGTGCTGGAAGGGCTCGCCGGGTTGCTGCAGAGTGCCGGTCACACGATCGTCGCACGTTGCCGAGACGGCGATCAGGTCCTAGCGGCGTTGGCCGGCGGGCCGCCCGACATCATGGTGCTCGACGTGCGCATGCCGGGCATCGGCGGGCTCGATCTGTTGCGCCGGATGCGTGCCGAGGGGCAGGCGGTGTGCATCGTCCTGCTGAGTTCGAGCCTCAGTGACGCGCAGGCTCTGGAGGCGATACGGCTGGGCGTCGATGGGCTGATCCTGAAGGAGGCCGCAAGTCAGGAACTGCTTGATTGCTTGAGCGCGGTCGCCGCCGGGCGGCAATGGATCGATCCCGCCGCCGCGCAACTGGCGCTCAGCGCCGCAGCCGGCCGGGCCGGCTTTACCCCGGATGCCATTGCATTAACGGCGCGGGAAATCGAGATCGTGCGCCAAATCGCCCGCGGCCGACAGAACAAGGAGATCGCGCGTCAGCTCGAGATCACGGAAGGCACGGTTAAAATGCACCTGCATCACATCTACGAGAAACTTTCAGTCAAGAACCGGACCGAGCTGTGCGGGATCGCGCGCGAAAACCAATGGGTTTAGGTGCACCGGGCACAGCACATCCGCAATCTGGCCACGGCGCGGGCACAGGTCACGGACGGCCGCCGAGCAGACGGACGCCGATCGGCGCTATCCCGCCGATAATCTCATGGAATTACGTTGGAAAAGACTGGTCGGAGTGAGAGGATTCGAACCTCCGGCCCCTACGTCCCGAACGTAGTGCTCTACCAGGCTGAGCTACACTCCGCCGACCGGCCGGGCGCGATATATAGGGAAGACCGCGCGACGGCGCAACGGGCGCGGCGGCGCGCTGGAAAGCTTGCCTAAAACACCCGCGCCGTGGCGAACGCGGCGGTCTCGCACAGCGCGTCCTTGAGCGGCCCGTCGGCGAGCGGCGCCAGCGCCGTTGCCGCTGCATCGGCGTAGACGCGCGCCCGCGCCAGCGTTTCGGCCAGCGCGCCGCGGCGTTCGAGCAGCCGGATCGCCCGTTCGAGATCGCCCGGATGCTGCTCGCCGTCTTCCAGCGCGCGGCGCCAGAAGCCGCGCTCTTCGGCATCGCCGCGGGCAAACGCGAGCAGGATCGGCAAGGTGATCTTGCCGTCGCGGAAATCGTCGCCGACCGATTTGCCCAACTCGGTCTCCCGCGCCGAGAAATCGAGCATGTCGTCGATCAGCTGGTAGGCGATGCCGAGGTTGCGGCCGTAGGATTCGAGCGCCTCTTCCTCGATCGGCGGCCGCTCGGCGACGACCGCGCCGATGCGGCTCGCGGCGGCGAACAGCGCCGCGGTCTTGGCCTCGATGACGGCGAGATAGGCTGCCTCGGTCGTCGCCGTGTCATTGGCGGTCACGAGCTGCCCGACTTCGCCCTCGGCGATCACGGCAGCGGTGCGCGACAGGATTTCCAAAACGCGCAGCGACCCGTCCTCGACCATCAGTTCGAAGGCGCGGGCAAACAAAAAATCGCCGACGAGAACGGCCGGCTTGTTGCCCCAGACGGCGTTGGCGGTGTCGCGGCCGCGGCGCAATCCGCTGGCATCGACGACATCGTCGTGCAGCAGGGTCGCGGTGTGGATGAATTCGACGGCGGCGGCGAGCGCGACGTGCCGCTCGCCCCGGTAGCCGCACAGCCGCGCCGCGGCCAGGGTCAAGAGCGGCCGCAGCCGCTTGCCGCCGGCCGAGACGATGTGCCCGGCCAGTTGCGGGATCAGCGCCACCGGGCTGTGCATGCGCTCGACGATCAGCCGGTTGACGCGCGCAAGATCGGGCTTCAGCAGGCGGAACAGCGGATCGAGAGACGGCGGCGGCTGGGCATTGCGATCGGCACTCGGCACCGGCGTCACCACGATCTCCTACATCTGAGCCGTGCCGTTGCGCGCTGCCGCCGCGCCGGTCCGGCGGCACCGAAGACCGGCGGCAATCCTGTCGGCTTGACGCAGCCGCGGGCGAGCGAGCATAGAATGGCCCGGCAAGTCAAGTGCCGGACGCAACCCGGCAAGCAAGGGCGCCGGGCGGTCGATGAAGGAACTCTTCCGCAGCAACGACGTCGTCCGCCTGTCCTGGGCGCAGGCGCGGCTGCGCGATGCCGGCATCGACAGTCTCGTCCTCGACCACTATACCAGCGTCGTCGAAGGCAGCATCGGCGCGATCCCGCGCCGCCTGGTCGTCGCCGCGCACGATCATCGCCGGGCCTGCGCGGTCATCGCGGCGGCCGAGGAGGAGCTGCGCTGACCGCCTCCCTCCCCGCCGCGCCGACCGAAGACGCATTGCTCGGCGGCCGCGTCAGGCTGAGGCAGCCGGCAAACGGCGCACGGGTTGCGATCGATCCAATCTTTCTCGCCGCCGCCGTACCGGCCGAACCGCCGCAGCTGATCCTCGATGTCGGCTGCGGCTCCGGAGCGGCGACGTTGTGCCTGGCGGCGCGGGTGCCGCAATGCCGCATCATCGGCTTCGAGTTGCAGCGCGACCTTGTGCGCTTGGCGCACGATAATGCCGAGCTCAACGGCGTGGGCGGGCGCGTCTCGGTCATCGCCGGCGATCTGTTGCAGCCGCCGCCGCGCCTAAGCCCCGGCATGTTCGACCACGCCATGGCAAACCCGCCTTACATCGAGCAGGGTCGCGGCACGCCGCCGGCCAGCCCGGCGCGCGCGGCGGCGGCGATCGAAGGCGAGGCCGATCTCGGCGCCTGGGTGCGTTTCGCCCTGACCATGGTGCGCGGCAAGGGCACCGTCACGTTCGTTCACCGCGCCGACCGCATCGACGCGCTGCTCGCCGCGCTGGCCGGCCGCGCCGGCGAGGTTACGATCCTGCCGCTGTGGCCCGGCGTGGAGCGCGAGGCGAGCCGCATCCTGGTGCGCGCGCGCAAGCAGGTCGCGGCGCCGGCGCGGCTGCTGCCCGGCCTCGTATTGCATGAAGCCGACGGCCGCTTCACGCCGGCGGCAGAAGCCGTATTGCGCGGCGGCGCGGCCTTAGAGATGTAAGTCGGCCTCGAGACCGGGGCCGTCCCGGCCGTCTGCGGGCCGGGGGCCCGCGGTCCCATAACTGGCGCCACGCCGCGGCAATCCCCATCTTCGGCAGTGCCATGACCTTACGAGACGTGCTCCGGCGCCTGCCGCCTTTCCGCAACCGGCCGCCGGTGGTCGGCGTCGTGCGCTTCGAAGGCATTATCGGGCCGCAGCAGTGGCGCAGCGCCTTGTCGCTTGGCGGCTACGCCGCAGCGCTCGACCGCGCCTTCGGGCAGTCGCGTCTTGCCGCCGTCGCGCTGGCGATCAACTCGCCCGGCGGCTCGCCGGTGCAATCGGCGCTGCTTTATCGCCGCATCCGCCAGCTGGCGGAGGAAAAATCGGTGCCGGTCTTCGCCTTCGCCGAGGATGTCGCCGCCTCGGGCGGCTATTGGTTGGCGCTGGCGGGGGACGAGATCTACGCCGAGGAGGCCTCGCTGCTCGGCTCGATCGGCGTCGTCTCATCAGGATTTGGGGTCAGTCGGCTGATCGAGCGGTTCGGCATCGAGCGGCGGCTGCATACGGCCGGCGACAAGAAGTCGCTGCTCGATCCGTTTCTGCCCGAGGACCCGGACGACGTCGCCCGCCTCACCGCGTTGCAGCGCGACATCCACGACAGCTTCAAGGACCAGGTGCGCCGCCGCCGCGCCGGCCGCATCGACGCCGCCGACGACGGGCTGTTCTCGGGCGAGGTATTGACCGGCCGCATGGCGTTGGAGCGCGGGCTGATCGACGGCATCGGCGACCTGCGCTCGGTGATGCGGGCGCGCTTCGGCGAGCGGGTCAGGCTTGTGCCGGTGTCGCCGCAGCGGCGCCGGCGCTGGTGGCTGCCGCG
>DATEKP010000316.1:0-4290 GCA_035277405.1 Allostellaceae bacterium
CACCGAGTGGAACGAATTCCGCGCCCTCGACCTCGCCCGCGTCAGGACCCTGTTGCGCCGGCCCCTCGTCATCGACCTGCGCAACGTCTACCAGCCCGCCGAGATGCTCGCCGCCGGCCTCTCCTACCACAGCATCGGCCGCCCCCCGGCCCTGCCAATGACCGCCCTGCCGTCGGCCGCGATCCCCGCCGGCCCGCGCCTGCGCGCGATCGCCTGAGCGGGCGATGGACGAGGCGGGCATGCAGCGCATTCTCGTAACCGGCGGCGCCGGCTTCCTGGGATCGCATCTGTGCCAGCGGCTGCGCGCCGAAGGCCACGACATCTTGTGCGTCGACAATTACTTCACAGGTCGGCGCGACAATATCGCGGGGCTGCTCTCCGACCCCTATTTCGAGGCCATGCGCCACGACGTGACGCATCCCCTCTTTGTCGAGGTTGACCAGATCTACAACCTCGCCTGCCCTGCTTCGCCGATCCACTACCAGTTCGATCCGGTCCAGACGACGAAGACCAGCGTCATCGGCGCCATCAACATGCTGGGGCTGGCCAAGCGCCTCAAGGCGCGCATCCTGCAGGCCTCGACCTCCGAAGTGTACGGCGATCCGACCCTCCACCCGCAGCCCGAGAGCTATCGCGGCAACGTCAACCCGATCGGCCCCCGCGCCTGCTACGACGAGGGCAAGCGCTGCGCCGAGACCCTATTTTTCGACTATCACCGCCAGCACCAGGTCGATATCCGCGTCGTGCGCATCTTCAACACCTACGGACCGCGCATGCACCCGAATGACGGCCGCGTCGTCTCCAACTTCATCGTCCAGGCGCTCAGAGGCGAACCCCTGACGCTCTACGGCGACGGCAGCCAGACCCGCGCCTTCTGCTATGTCGATGACATGATCGACGGCTTCGTCCGCATGATGGCCGCGCCCGGGTTCACCGGCCCCCTCAACCTCGGCAACCCGGTCGAGACCTCGGTCGCCGAATTGGCCGACCTCGTCATCCAATTGACCGGCTCGAAGTCGCAGATCGTGCGCCGCCCGCTGCCTACAGACGACCCGGTGCAGCGCTGCCCCGACATCACAGAGGCGCAATCCCGCCTCGGCTGGCAGCCCAAAACCCCGCTCAAGGCCGGCCTCGAACGCACCATCGCCTATTTCGACGCCCTCCTCGCCCGCCGCCCCGCCCCTTGACCCGACCGGCCGGCCGCCTATTGCCGCGGGCGGGCAGCGACCCGACATTAGCGCGATGCGCTCATCGCCGGCGGCGGACCCATCGGCCTCATCGGTGCCGGCTGAAGAAGTGCGGCCCGATAACGGCGATGCGGCCCGCGCCATCACCGATTGGCTGATCCGCACCGGGCGTTTTCTGCCCGGCAACACCGCGCTGTTTCCGCAATTCTGCGAGCGGCTTGCCGATTTCGGCGTACCGCTCGACCGCGCGACGCTGCATCTGCGCGCGCTGCACCCGGATTATCGGGGCGTCGCGCGCATCTGGAAGCCGGGCGAGCCGCTCGCCGAGCGCTTCATGGATCACGGAATCGAGAAGACCGCGATCTATCTCGAAAGCCCGGTGCGCGCCGTGACCGAGGCGAAGAAGCGGCTGGAATGGCGGCTCGATGCCGGCGGGCTGTTGCCGTTCGCGCTGCTCGACGAATTGCGCGCCGAGGGTTACACGCATTACGTCATCGCGCCGTTCGTCTACGCCGCGGGGATGATCAGCGCGATCTCGTGGGCGACGCGGCGGCCGGGCGGCTTCGACCCGGCCGAGCTCGACCTGCTCGACGACGTATTGCCGGCATTGTCGACGATCGTCGAACAGAAGCAGCTGCGCCGCTTCGTGCGACACATGCTGACGACGTATATCGGCGCCGAAGCCGGCCGCCTCATTCTCGAAGGCCAGGTTCGGCGCGGCGACGTGCGGGCCTTGACCGCGGCGCTGATGCTGGTCGATCTGCGCGATTTCAGCCTGATGTCGGACCGCATGCGGCCGCGCGCCGTGATCCGCATGCTCAACGAATATTTCGACTGCGTGATCCCGCCGGTGCATGCCGGGGGCGGCGAGGTCGTCGAGATCATGGGCGACGGCGTCCTCGCGATCTTCCGCCAACGCGCCGACGGGAGCGCCTGCGAGGCGGCGCTCACCGCGGCGACGCAGGGTCTCGCCGCACTCGCCGAGCGCAACCGCACCAGCCCCGGCGAGGAGGTGCTGATGGGCGGCGTCGCGCTGCACTTCGGCACCGTGTCCTACGGCAATATCGGTGTCGGCGAGCGGCTCGACTTCACGGTCATCGGTCCCGACGTCAATCTGACCAGCCGGATCGAGCATTTCTGCCGCGAACTCGACTGCACGATCATCATGTCGGAGGTGTTCGCGCGGCGGCTCGGCCGGCCGATGTGGGAACTGGGCCATTTTGCGATCCGCGGCTTCGGCCGCATGCAGCGGCTCTTTACGCTGCCGCCGGAGGAATAGAGGTCGGCGTCAGAGGCGCCGGCCGGCTCCCCGCAACGCTGAAAACATGGCGATCCGCCAGCGCGCGGCATCGGCCGCGAGGACGCGCGAATGGGCGGCGCCGAGGATGCGGGCGGCGCTGTCCGCCAACTCGCGCCAGGTGCGGGCCGCCACCCGGTGGCCGCGTTCTTCGGCCAATGCGGCGCGTTCGACGAGAATGCCCAGCGCGTCGCCGCCGTGGCTCTCGACGAATTTACGCGCGGCCAGCTCGGTCAACTCCGACCCGCCGGCCCCTGCTGTTCGCCCCGAAGGCACCATCACCCCGTCTCGTCGCGTCATTCGGACAACGCTTATAGCGAGGATTGGTTGCCGAATGGTTGATGGCGCACGCGCTCGCGCGCGCGAGCGTTACCGCCCAATTGCAGTCGCGTGATCAGCGCGACGGCAGCGGGCAGAAGCCCTGAGCCTCGACCCCGAGCGATGGATTGAACTTGCTGCGGAAATTTTCCAGCGCGATCGCCGCCGTCAACTCGACGATCTGCGCCTCGCCGTAGTGCTGCTTGAGGCGGGCAAACAGTTCGTCATCGACGCGCTGCTCGGTGAACGTCACGCGCTCGGCATATTCGAGCGCAATGCGTTCCGCTGCGCTGAACAGCTTGCTGTCGCGCCAGTGCGGCACCGCCAACAGCTTTTCCTCGCCAACCAAATCCCTCACACGGAGGGAATTGATGTCGATTCAGAAAGGGCAGCCGTTGAGCGTAGCGACCCGCAAATAGACGAGCGGCAGCAGCGCCTTCGGCAGCTGCCCCGATTTCTCGATCGAGGCGGCGAGCGCCTGCGCCGCCTCGAGGATCGGCGGGCAATGCGCCATGACCTTGGTCGGGTTCAAAAGGTCGCCGAACATCTCGCGCTGTCGGCGGAACGTCGCAGCGAGGATCGGATCGCCGCCGTCATCCTCGATCTCGCGCACCCTCGGCATGATCACCTCTCCGGTGCAAGTCTCTCTCCGGGAGCATGCGCGCGCCGGCATTGCGACGCAACCGGCGCTCACGCATAACCGGCTTTCCGGCGATGGAGGAACAGCATGAGCGATGCGCAGCGAACCGCAATCGTGACCGGGGCGGCCGGGGGCATCGGCCGTGCCTTCGTGCGCGGGCTGCTTGGAGCCGGCATCCGCGTCGCGGCGGTCGACCGCACGGCGGACGGCTTGGCGGCGCTGGCCGGCGAGCATCGAAACGCGGCGCTGCATACGATCGCCGCCGACCTCGGACGGGACGACGGCGTTGCCGCGGCGCTCGCCGAGGCGCGGCGGCAGCTCGGCCATATCGATATCCTGGTCAACAATGCCGGCATCGGTCAGGCGACGCTGCGCGCCGAGAACTGGCAGCGGCCGCTGCGCTTCTGGGAGGTGACGGCCGACGATTGGCGCCGCTTCGTCGCGGTGCATACGACCGCGCCGCTGCTCCTCGCGCAGGCTTTGGCCCCGGAGATGGCGGCGGCGGGCTGGGGCCGCATCGTCAACGTCACAACGAGCCTCGGCACGATGATCCGCAGCGGCTCGCCGACCTACGGCCCCTCAAAGGCGGCGCTCGAAGCCATGTCGGCGATCATGGCGAAGGACCTTTCCGGCAGCGGCGTCACGGTCAACGTGCTGGTGCCGGGCGGGGTCACGAACACGCCAATGGTGCCGCAAGAATCGGGGTTCGACCGGCAGCAGATGATCCAGCCCGAGGTGATGGCGCCGCCGCTGGTGTGGCTCGTCTCCGATGCCGCCCAGGGCGTCACGGCGCGGCGGTTTCTGGCGGTGCACTGGGACGCCGCGCTGCCGCCGCGGCAGGCGGCCGA
>DATEKP010000317.1:0-4806 GCA_035277405.1 Allostellaceae bacterium
GCGGCCCGCGTTTTTATGAACGCCAGGAAATCCGCGATGCGCTCGCCTACCTGCGCCTCGTGCGCCAGCCGTCCGACGACCTCGCCTTCGAGCGCATTGTCAACCAGCCGCGGCGCGGCATCGGCACGGCGACGTTGCAGGTGCTGCACAGCGCGGCGCGCGCCGAGGGGCTGCCATTGGTCGAGGCGGCGCGGCGGCTGATCGCCGGCGATGCGATCCCGCGCGCCGGCCGCAACGCGCTCGCGGGCTTTCTCGCCGCGCTCGACCGCTGGCGGGCCGAGGCCGAGCACCTCTCGCACACCGATCTCGTGCAGATCGTGCTCGACGAATCGGGCTACACCGGCATGTGGCAGGCCGACAAATCGCCCGACGCGCCGGGCCGCCTCGAAAACCTCAAAGAGCTGGTCGTCGCGATGGCCGAATTCGAGAACCTCGCCGGATTTCTCGAACATGTCAGCCTGGTCATGGACAACGCCGCCGACAGCGCCGGCGACATGGTCAACCTGATGACCCTGCACAGCGCCAAGGGCCTCGAATTCGACACGGTGTTCCTGCCCGGCTGGGAGGAAGGGCTGTTCCCGAGCATGAGGTCGGTCGAGGAGCACGGCCTCAAGGGCCTCGAAGAGGAGCGCCGCCTCGCCTATGTCGGGCTGACGCGGGCGCGCTTCCGGGCCTTTGTCTCGTTCGCCGCGAACCGCCGCATTCACGGGCAATGGCAGTCGTCGGCGCGCTCGCGCTTCATCGACGAATTGCCGGCGGCGCAGATCGAGCTGGTGACCGAGACCGGCCTCGGCGCGGCGCCCGCCTGGGGCGGCAACGCCGGCGGCTGGGCCAATGCGTCGGCCGGCGCGTCTGCCGGCTGGGGCGCCGCCTGGAACCAGACGCAGAACGCCCGGGCCTTGCGCCAGCCGCTGTTGATCGAAAGCGCCCGCCCGCCGCTGCGCGGCCAGGAGGTGCCGAAAGTCGGTGGCTTCGCGATCGGCGACCGCGTGTTCCACCAGAAATTCGGCTACGGCACGGTGCGGGCGGTCGAGGACAACCGCCTCGCGATCGATTTCGAGCACGCCGGCGACAAGAAGGTCATGGACGCCTTCGTCCAGCGCGCGTGATCTGAACGGTTCGAGGTCATTGCGAGCGCAGCGAAGCAATCTCGTGGTCGTCACCCTCCGGCCGTCGGGATTGCTGCGTCGCGCTTACGCACTCCTCGCAATGACAGAGTGACCCACCCATGATCGGATCGCTGCGCGTATCGGCCGAGATCACCGGTGCCGACGCGGCGCTCGCGGTGGCGGCGGCGCTCGATGAGTTGGCCGGAGCGGTCAGCGCCTTCGAAATCGATGAGGCGGCGGGGTTGTGGCGGGTCGAAGCCTACCCGAAGGCGCCGCTGTTCGATGCGGCATTGGAGGTGCGGCTGCGGCTCATCACGGCGGCGGCCGGCGGCCGGCTGATCGAGATTGCCGAGGAGCGGCTGCCGGCGCGCGATTGGCTGGCGGAGAACCGGCGCGCCTTTCCGCCGCTGCGGGTCGGACCGTTCTTCGTGCATGGCTCGCATTGGCATGGCACGCCGCCGGCCGGCGCGATCGCGATCGAGATCGACGCGGCGACCGCGTTTGGCACCGGCGAGCATCCCTCCACTGCCGGCGTCTTGCTGGCGCTCGACCGGCTGTCGAAGCGTCGGCGCTTCCGCCGCCCGCTCGATATCGGCACCGGCAGCGGCATCCTGGCGATCGCCACCGTGAAACGGCTGCACTGCCGGGTGGTGGCGAGCGACATCGACCCCGCGGCGGTGCGGGTCGCGGCATATCATGCGAGGCGGAATGGGGTGGCCGGCGCAGTGCGCTTCGTCTGCGCGCCCGGCTATCGCGCCCGCGCCGTCCGGCGCGGACGCTACGATCTGATCCTGGCGAATATCCTGGCCCGCCCTTTGGCGCTGATGGCGCGCGATCTGGCGCGCGCGATCAGGCCGGGCGGGGCTGCCGTGCTGGCGGGATTGCTGCGGCGGCAGGAGGCGATGGTGGTGGCGGCGCACCGGGCGCAGGGCATCGCCCTCAAGCGCCGCCTAACGATCGATGGATGGTCGACCCTGATCCTCTGTGCCCGCGATCAGCGATGACCGTGAGCGAGCCCGGCCGAGCGGCTGAGCGCAGTGGCAGGCGTGGCGAACGGCGCGGCTTCGAGTTGCACCGCCTCCTCGAAGCTCATGACGAGCGCCGGGATCTGCGTGCGGTGGATGCCGATATCGGCCAGCGAACGGTCGTCGAGCGCCATCAACTCGGCGAGAGCGCGCTGCCGCTGCCGGCGTTTCGCCAGGGCCGAGCGCGCTGCGGCAAACAGGTTGATCAGCGACATGATCTTGACTCCTCACCTATTGGTGCAATGCACAAATGGGCGAGAAGAGCGCGTCATGCGACCCGAAAGATTGCAGCCCAGCCATGCGTAAGGTCAGCGAAGCTGACGCATGCCAGCCCTGCTCTTTTGCAATGCAGCAAGAGCGGCCGAGTGCCGCGGACGCGAGATTGCTTCGCACCGCTCGCAATGACGGCCATATGTGTGACATTGCGAGGAGCGCGGCGACGACGCAATCTCGACCGAGCCGTTCGACCCGATCCGAACCGGAGCCATCGATGACCGACGCAACACAATCCGACCGCCGCGATCTCGCGCGCCGGCTTAAGGAAGCGGGATCGGCGCTCGACCCCGACGGGGTGGCCGCGCTGATCGCCGGGGTGCTGGCGGCGCCGCCCGAGATCGGCACGTCGTGGCACGCGCTGGTCGCCGATCCGACGCCGCCGGAGCTGGCTCGAGAGCTGGAAGCGCTGAAGGCGGAACTCGCCGCCGATTACAGCGACGGCCTCGGCAACGCGGATTTCGCGCAGCTACCGCGCGCCGCCCGGCTCGCGCGGCTGCGCGACGAATTCAAGGCGCAGCACCTCGATGGGTTCATCGTGCCGCGCGCTGACGAGCACCAGGGCGAATACGTGCCGCCGCGCGGCCAGCGCCTCGCCTGGCTGACCGGCTTTACCGGCTCGGCCGGCGTGGCGGTCGTGCTGCGGGAGCGCGCCGCGCTGTTCGTCGATGGTCGCTACACGTTGCAGGCGGCGACGCAGGTCGATGCCGATTTGTTCGAAATCCGTCACCTGATCGAGGAGCCGCCGGCCGAGTGGCTGGCCGGCGCGCTGGCCAAAGGCGCCGTCCTCGGCTACGACCCGTGGGTCCACACGCCGCTCGATGTCGAGCGGCTGCGCGGCGCCGCCGCCCGCGCCGGGGCGAGCCTCAAAGCCGTCGCCAACCTCGTCGACCGCGTGTGGCAAGGCCAGCCGCCGGCGCCACTCGCTCCGGTCCAGCCGCATCCCGACGACTTCGCCGGGGAGAGCGCGGCGGCAAAGCGCGCCCGGCTCGGCCACGAATTGGCCGAGGGCGGTGCCGCGGCGGCGGTGCTGACCAGCCCCGAGTCGATCGCCTGGCTGCTTAACATCCGCGGCGGTGATGTGCAGCACACGCCATTACCCTTGTCGTTCGCGATCCTGCGCCGGGACGGCGGGGTCACATTGTTCATCGACCGCAGGAAACTCACCCCCGGTCTCGACCGCCACCTCGGCAACCAGGTTGCGATCGAAGCGCCGGAACGGCTCGGCCCGGCGCTCGACGACCTCGCCGCCGCCGGCGCGCCGGTGCAGGCCGATCCGGCGACCGCCGCGTCATGGGTGTTCGACCGGCTGGAGGGGAAGGGGGCGCAGATCCGCCGCGCCCCCGACCCGTGCCTGTTGCCGAAGGCGTGCAAGAACGATGTCGAGGTCGCCGGCACGCGCGCCGCGCACCGCCGAGACGGCGCCGCGGTGACGCGGTTTCTGGCGTGGCTGGCGACAGAGGCGCCAAAGGGAAAATTATGCGAGATCGCCGCAAGCGACCGGCTCGAAGCGTTCCGGCGTGAGGGCGAGCACTTCCGCGACCTCAGCTTTCCGACGATCTCGGGCGCCGGAGCGAACGGCGCGATCGTGCATTACCGCGCGACGCCGGAATCCGAGAAACGGCTCGAACCGGGCACGCTCTACCTGCTCGATTCCGGCGCGCAGTACCTCGACGGCACGACCGACATCACCCGCACGGTCGCGATCGGCGCGCCTAGCGCGGAGATGCGCGACCGCTTCACGCGCGTCCTGAAGGGCCACATTGCGCTCGCCACGGCGCGCTTTCCGAAGGGGACGACCGGCGCCCAACTCGACGCGCTGGCGCGTTACGCGTTATGGCAGAAGGGGCTGGATTACGACCACGGCACCGGTCATGGAGTCGGCAGCTACCTGTCGGTGCACGAGGGGCCGCAGCGCATCTCGAAGGCGCCGAACGCGCAGCCGCTGTTGCCCGGCATGATCGTCTCGGACGAGCCGGGCTACTACAAGACCGGCGCCTACGGCATCCGCATCGAGAACCTGATCGTTGTGCAGCCCTGGGCCGACGGCCCGGCGGCGGCCGACGGGCGCGACATGCTGTGCTTCGAGACGCTGACCCTGGCGCCTATCGACCGCAGTCTGATCGACCGCGACCTGCTCGACGCCGACGAGGCCGCCTGGCTCGATGCCTACCACGCGCGTGTGCGCGAGACGATCGCCCCGCTGGTGGACCGCGACGCCGCCCGCTGGCTCGCGATCGCGACCGCGCCGCTCGCGGCCTAGAGCGCGATTCCTGAAGGCTGAATCGTAAAGAAGGGATTCCCAGGCGGTTGATTTTCTGATTCAAGATGCTGGCTGGGGTTGGGGGCCAGCATCGGATGGCGAGACCCTATTCACAGGATCTGCGGGATCGGGTGGT
>DATEKP010000318.1:0-2723 GCA_035277405.1 Allostellaceae bacterium
CACCTGGCGGTATCTGTGGTCGGACCGGGCGCCGCCCCATCCGTTGTCGCGCCGCCCGCCGCGCCTCGTCGACAAATTGCTCGGCCACGCAGCGGCCGCGGCGGGGCGGCCGCTCGCGGTCGCCAACCCGATCCCATTGCCGCCCGAGTTGCGCGCCCGCGCCGCGGCGCTGCTGCCGCCCGGCCCGTGCTATGTCGGCTTGGCGCCGGGCGCCGGCAACAAGGACAAAGGGAAGTGCTGGCCGCTCGACGGCTTCATCGCGCTGGCGCGGCATCAGGCCGATCAGGGCCGCGTGCCGGTGTTGCTGATCGGGCCGGAGGAGCGCGAGTGGCTGGCGCCGCTGCGCGCCGCGCTACCCGAGGCGCTGTTCCCCGAGCAGCACGCGGCAGCCGGGAGCGGCGGACCCTGTCTCGTCGCGGCGCTCGGGGAGCGGTTGTCGGCCGCGGTCGCCAATTGCTCCGGCACCGGCCACCTGCTGGCTGCGGGTGGCGCGCCGATGGTGTCGCTGTACGGCCCGACGCGGCCGGAGAAATACGCGCCGTTCGCGCGCGCGTTGATCTGCCTTAAGGCGCAGGATTACGGTGGCGAGCGGATCGCGGCAATCCCGCTCGAGGCCGTCGCGGCGGCGGTCGAGCGTCAGGTCGCCGTCGGTCCGGCCGCCGGCTTATCCCAGGAACGACGACATGCCGCTGCTGGTGCCGATTTCGGTCGGTGAATTGCTCGACAAGATCGGCATTCTCCAGTTGAAGGCGGCGGCGGTCGCCGACCCGGCAAAACGCGCCAACGTGCTGCACGAACTGGCGCTGCTCGATGTCGTGCGGCAGCGTGAGGTCGGGCCCTCGCCCGAACTCGACGCGCTCTGCGCCGCCCTCGCCGCGGTCAACCGCGAATTGTGGGAGATCGAGGACGACATCCGCGCCTGCGAGCGCGCCGGCCGGTTCGACGCGCATTTCGTCGCGTTGGCGCGCGGCGTCTACCGCGCCAACGATCGCCGCGCCGCGCTGAAGCGGCAGATCAACGAATTGACCGGCTCGGACATCGTCGAGGAAAAGTCCTACCGCTGATCAAGTGCGCACCCAACACGGTCATTCCGGGGCGCGCCGAAGGCGCCGCACCCGGAATCCATGAACACCGACGTTGCGAAAAGAAGCGGGCCGCGGTGTTCCTGGCTTCCGGGTCCGGCTCTGCGAGCCGTCCCGGAATGACGATGGAGCGCACGCTCAATACGACCGGCCGGGCGGGTAGGCGGGGTATTTCGGCAGCGCCGGGTCCATGTGGTCCCACGGCTGCGCGCTCCGCACGAAGATGTTCGCTTCGGGGCGGAAGCCGCTTGGGTCGTCGAGCGTGCCGACCCGGAGGCCGACAATGTCCGGCCGGCTCGCCACCTGGATGTAGATGGGCGAGCCGCATTCGCCGCAGAAGTAGCGGCTGACCGCGTTGCCGGCATCGGAGGTGCCGGCATAGCGCCGCGGCGCGCCCTGGGTGATGCGGAAGCCGGCGCTCGGCACGCGCATCGCCGCGACATAGGCGGTGCCGCTGGCGCGCTGGCAGTCGCGGCAATGGCATTGCAGCGAGAACGACGGCTCGCCCGCCGACTCGTATCGCACCGCCCCGCACAAGCACCCGCCGGTCCTCACGGTCGCCATTCCGCCCTCCTTTCAGCTCAGCTCAACGAGATTGCTTCGCGGCGCAGGCAATGACAACGCACGTGCGTCATTGCGGGGAGCGCCGCGACGAAGCAATCTCGATCCGTCGGGGTCGGAGGGTCGCGATGGCGGAAGCGCAGGAAAGGGCGGGGCGGCGGCCGCTGACGGGGCTGGTCGTTATCGATTTTGGGCAGATTTTCCAGGGCCCGTACGCGAGCTTGCTGCTCGCAAAGAACGGCGCCGACGTGATCAAGATCGAACCGCCTGCGGGCGAGCCGCTGCGCCGCCGCGCCCGTCCCGGCACCAGCGCCACCCTGCCGTTTGCGATGCTGAACCAGAACAAGCGGGCGGTGACGTTGAACCTGAAGCACCCGCAGGGCCGCGATTTGCTGCTGCAAATGGTGCGGCGGGCCGACGTGCTGTTGGAGAATTTCGCGCCCGGCACGATGGATGGGCTGGGCGTCGGCTGGCATGTGCTGCACGAAGTCAACCCGCGTCTCGTCTACGCCACCGGCACCGGGTTCGGCATCAGCGGCCCCGACCGCGACAATCTGGCGATGGACCTGACGATCCAGGCCGCTTCGGGCATCATGAGCGTGACCGGCGCGCCCGACGGGCCGCCGATGAAGGCCGGCCCGACCCTCGTGGATTTCATGGGCGGCATCCATCTCTACGCCGCGATCCTGACCGCGCTCTACGACCGCGATAGGAGCGGCGAGGGCCGCATCGTCGAGGTGGCGATGCAGGAGGCGGTCTATCCGAGCCTGGCCGCCAGTTTCGAATACACCCATCGGACGGGGCAGCCGCCGCCGCGCACCGGCAACCGCCAGGCCGGCTTGTCGACGGCGCCCTACAACGTCTACCCGGCCGCCGACGGCCATGTCGCGATCCACATCGTGACCGAAGGCCACTGGGCCAACCTCTTGAAGGCGATGGACCGCGGAGATTTGGCGCAAGACCCACGCTTCGCCACCAACGCCGACCGCATCGCCCACATGGACGAGACCGACGCAATCGTCGCCGAATGGACCCGACGCCTGCCGCGGATGGAGATTTTCGCCCGGCTCAAGGCGGGCC
>DATEKP010000319.1:0-8832 GCA_035277405.1 Allostellaceae bacterium
CAAATGGGGCGTCGCGTTTCGCGATTACGACGAGTGCGTTAGCTACATCCGCCAATCGAACAGCCTCAAGGTGCCGCCGGGCGGCGTCGCGCTGCCGCTGCCCTACACGATCTACGAGCGGCCGACCTACTCGGTGGTGCCGTCCAACGCCATCTGGCGGGACCCGGAGCGCGCCGAGACGGCGGCGATCCTGCGCACGACCGAGCGGGGCAAACAGCGGCGCGATCTTTACTTCCCGCAGGTACTGCGCGATGCGCGGCGCATCGGCGAATACTACCCCGGCCTCTCGCCCAGCAGCCCCGAATGCATGGACAAGCTCGGCCTGTCGCTGGCGCACCTCGAGTCTAAGTGCACGAACATCTACGACTCGGAGGAGGTGCGGCACGTCTACTACCCGGAAATCGAGAAATTGCTGCTCGAGTTCTTCCCGGATGCGACCGACGCGCTGGTCTACAACCATGACGTCTTCGACAAGGACTACGAGGGCGACCGCACCGAGGACCAGGACGGCATGAACCCCGGCGTGAACGCCAATTACGCCAACCTCGTGCACAACGATCTGAACGACAACAGCGGCCGTGTGCGCTGCCGCGAGCTCCTCACCAAAAACCTGCGGAATTTCGGGCGCAGGCAGCACTACACCGAGGCAGAAGCCGACGCTAAGATGTCGCGGCGGTTCATGTCGATCAACCTCGCCAAGCCGATACGGACGATCGAGCAGTTCCCGTTCGTGCTCTGCGCCTGGCCGTCCTTCGCCGACCAGCCGTACATCAACAACTACCGTATCTACGATGACCGGGTCGGCGAGACCACCCGTTTCACTTACCGTCCCGACCACGAGTGGTACTGGTTCCCGAGGCAACAGCCGAACGAAGTGTCGATGCTCAAATGCTACGACTCGGTGACCGACGGCTCGGTCTCGCGCTGGTCGTTCCATACCGCCTGCATCGACCCGAACGTGTCGCTCAACGCCCCGTGCCGCAAGAACGTCGTCGTCCGATCCTTTGTCTTCTTCTAGGAGCGGTATCGGTTTGAGTGGAAGCGCTCCCCCATGGTCGTCATCCCCGGGCTTGTCCCGGGGATCCACTTGGATGGCCGGGACAAGCCCGGCCATGACGAAGTGGGATTGCTTCCACTCGATGCCGTGATGCTCTAGGAAGACCGGGAGAGGCAGCAATCATTACTGGAGAGGAGAGGAAAGCAATGTTCAGCCACGTCATGATCGGAAGCAACGATATCGCCCGGTCGAAGAAGTTCTACGACGCGCTGTTTACCGCGATTGGCGGGCAGCCCGGCACCGAGCCGCGCGAGGGCCGGCTGGCCTATTCGCACAATGGCAGCCGTTTCATGGTGACCAAGCCGAATGACGGGAAGCCAGCCACTGCCGCCAACGGCGGCACGATCGGCTTCAACGTCGGCGATCCCAAATTGGCCGAAGCCTGGCACAAAGCCGGCGTCGCAAACGGCGGCACGTCGATCGAGGACCCGCCGGGCGTGCGTCCCAACGGGGCATATCTCGCTTACCTGCGTGATCCCGACGGCAACAAACTGGTCGCGGTCGCCCGCCCGTAGGCCCGGTTCCTTTCGGTGCTTGAAGAGAACCGTCCCATCGGGCGGTTCTCTTGTCTCGCGGTGAGGGTGTCAATGCTCGAAGATCGCTACGGCCTCGCCCTATCCACCGCGTCCGCTGCCGCGCGGGATGCGTATGTCGAGGCTTCCGACCTGGCCCTGACGTTCTACCCCGGCGGAGCCGAGGCGTATGACCGCGCCGTCGCCGCCGACCCTGGTTTTGCCCTGGCCTATGCCGGCAAGGCGCAGGTCCTGATGCGGCAGGGCGATGTTGCGGCAGCGCGCGCGGCGCTCACATCCGCGAATCAGGCGGCGACCGGTCTATCCGAGCGCGAAGCCAGCCATATCGCGCTCTTGGACCTCATATTTGCCGGCCGGACCGAGGCGGCGATCGCCTCGTTGTATCCGCACCTGGCGGCGTGGCCGCGCGACGCGCTGATAGTCTCCGTAGCCGCCAACCCGAACGGTCTGATCGGCGGCTCCGGCCAGATCGGACAGAAGCGCCGGATCGCGGAGCTGATGGACAGCCTCGCCCCGCATTATGGCGACGATTTCTGGTTCACGTCCTATCATGCCATGGCGCTGTCCGAGGATGGGCAGCTCGCGGCGGCGCGGGCGAAGATTGAGCAATCCGTCGCGACAAACCCGAACAACGCGCATGGCGCGCACGGCTTCGCGCACGTCTGCTACGAGAGCGGCGACCTGGATTCGGGCCGGGCCTACCTCTCTTCTTGGCTTGCCACCTATCCGCGCGACGGCTTCTTTTATGGCCACCTGAGCTGGCATCTCTCGTTGTGCGAAATCCAGGCCGGCAATTGGGAGGAGGCACGGCGGGTTTACCGCGACGCCATAGCGCTCGACCGGCACAGCGGCGGGCCGCAGCAGAAAATCTCCGATGGCGCGGCGTTTTTGTGGCGCTCCGAACTCGCCGGGCAGGCTCGCGACGCCGCGTCCTGGAGCGGTCTCTATGATTATGCGAACGGTGCGTTGCCGCGGCCGGGCAACGGCCTTGCGGATCTGCACGTCATCCTGGCGCAAGCCGTGATGCGCGACGATGCCGCACTCGATGCCCGCGCTCATGAAATGGAGGAGCTGGCACGCCAAGAGCGCTACCCGTCGGGTTCTTACCTTCCGGCGCTGGCGCGCGGCTTCGCGGCCTTCGAGCGCCGGGATTTTTCCGGGGCGATCCAGGCGCTGGCGCCGGTCGCCGGGCAAAACGAACGGATCGGCGGCAGCCGCGCGCAACACGACCTGATCGAGTTCACCCTGTTGAAGGCCTATATCGAGGCCGATCGGCCGCAGGAAGCGCGGCGTCTGCTCGGCGCAAGGCGGCCGGGTGCCGGCGTCCCCGTCATGGGGATCGCCGCGGTGCACTGAGCCGCAGGCCGCGCCGGCCGCGGCTCCGCGCGCCATCCCCTCCGATAATCTGCGCGGAGTCGCTCGCCCGTCATGCCGGACACCAGCCTTGTTGTTGTCGATCCCGGTCATTTCCATGCCGCGCTGGTGCAGCAACAGATGTATCCGGGGCTATCGCCGCTCGTGCGGGTTTATGCGCCGCTCGGCCCCGACCTGATCGACTATTTGAGCCGCATCGCCAGGTACAACCGGCGACCGCAGGCGGCCACGGATTGGCGGCTCGACGTGCATGCCGGCCCCGATTTTCTCGACCGGATCAGGGATGAGCCGCCGGGCGGAATCGCGGTCTTCTCGGGCCGCAATCGCGGCAAGATCGAGCGTATCATCGCCGCGCTCGACACCGGGCTGCACGTGCTGGCCGACAAGCCCGCGATCGTCGAACCCGCCGACCTGCCGCGACTCGAGACGGCGCTTTCTATCGCACAGGATCGGCGAGTGGTGCTGGCCGACATGATGACCGGGCGGCACAACACGCTCGTCCGGGTGCTTCAGGTGTTGCGGAGCGACCCCGAATTGTTCGGCGACCCGGTGCCGGGCACCCGGGACGAGCCGGGGGTATTGCTGAGCGGCGTGCATCATTTGTGCAAACTCGTCGCCGGCCTGCCGAACCCGCGCCCCGCCTGGTATTTCGACATCGGCGAGCAAGGCGAAGGCCTGGCGGACACGGGTGTGCACCTGGTCGACCGGGTGCACGAGACGCTGTTTCCCGAACAGCCGCTCGACTGGCGGCGCGATATCGACATCCTCGCGGCAAGCCGCTGGCCGACAGTCGTGACCCTGCCGCAATTTCGCGAGCTGACCGGCGAGCGCAGCTGGCCGGGCGATCTCTCGCCGTGGATCCGCAACGATGCGCTGGAGTATTTCTGCAACGGGCAAGTCGATTACCGGGTGCGCGGGGTTCATGTCCGGCTGGAGGTGCGCTGGGATTGGCAGGCCCAGCACGGCGACGATACGCATCAGGCGCTCTATCGCGGCACGCGATGCCGGCTGGCGGTGCGGCAGGGTCCTGCCGAAGGGTTTCGCCCGGAGCTCTACGTCCTGCCGGAAGCCGACATCGGGACGGCGCTGCACCGGCACATTGCCGCTTTGCAGCCCAGCTACCCCGCAATTGCGGTCGAGGCTCTGGGTTCGGAATGGCGGGTCGCGGTACCCGACGCGCTAAGGCTCGGGCACGACGCCGGTTTCGCGGCTTTTACCCGGCGGTTTCTCGCCTATGTCGCCGACCCGGCATCGCTGCCGGCGCGCGAAAGTGCCAATCTGCTGACGAAATACCGGGTGACGACCGGCGCCGTCGCGCTGAGCCGCAGCTGAGAGGGCTGATGCGGCGTAATTCGTCGCCCCCGCGAAAGCGGGGGTCCAGGGGCAACCGATCGTCGTGCGGCCCTGGATTCCCGCTTGCGCGGGAATGACGATTCCTGTTTGAGGGGAAGTTCTTGCTCGGTATCCTGTACGCCGCTCTTGGCGCCTTCACCTTCGCGCTGAACAACGTCGCGATGCGCCGGGGGGTGGTGACCGGCAGCGTGCTGCAGGGCATGGCGGTGACCGTGCCGATCGGCGGCTTGTCCTTTCTGGTGATGACGGCCGCGTTTGGCGCGCTGGATCAGCTTGTGACGTTCCCGGCGGCGGCTGTCGCCTGGCTCGCATGCCAAGGCATCGTGCATTTTGTCGTCGGCCGCTATTGCAACTACAGGTCAAACCAGCTGATGGGGGTCAACCTCGCCGCGCCGGTCGTTCAGCTGCAGGTACCCTTCGCGATGCTGTTCGCGGTGGCGCTGCTGGGCGAGAAATTCACCGTGCTGCAGGCGATCGGTTCGGTTTTGATGCTCGGCGGCTCCTTCATCACCCAGCGCCATGCGGGACGGCGCCGGAACGCAGCGCCGGCACCGCTGCCGGCGGCCGCGCCCGTCCCGATATCGAGCTTTCAGCCGCGCGTCGTCTCGGGTTACGTCTTCGGCATCGGCGCGGCGATGTGCTATGGCGGCTCGCCGCTGATGGCGCGCGAGGCCTTTCTGCACGCACCGCGGGCCAGCACGGCAGCCGGGGGCTTCCTCGCGTATGCCGCGGCAACGCTGTTCTTCTCGCTGATCCTGCTCAAGCCCGGCTCGTGGAGCGACATAAGGCGCACGAGCCGTGAAAACCTGCCGTGGTTCCTGTCCTCGGCGGTGCTGGTCGCTGTCTCCCAGGCCTTCGTCTACGCCTCGCTTGCCGCAGCGCCGCTGATGGTGGTGACGCCGATCCTGCAGCTCTCTTTGGTGTTCCGGCTGTTCCTGTCGCAAGTGATCAACCGCGACTACGAGGTGATGAACACCGCGGTGCTGATCGGCGCCTTCACCGCCGTATTGGGGTCGATGCTGGTCTCGCTGGATTCCGAGGCGCTGACGATTTGGCTGGGTCTGCCGCCATCGGTCGGCGTCCTTTTGCATTACCGCCTCGCCGGCGCCTGAGGCGGGCAGCGGTCGCCGGTGCCGCACGGCGACGCCGATCCGCCTTACAGCGCGCGGCGGAATGTCAGGTTGATGCGCCGGCTGCCGAAAAGCGGGTGCTCGCCGGGTTTGAGCTCGGCCACGCCATGAAAGGCGAGCCGAGACTCGTTGCCCCACACCACGACATCGCCATGCCGCACCGCCCACCGCCGCACCGGATCGCGCCGCTTCGGGCCGCCGAGCTGAAAGCTGGCCGGTAGACCCAGCGACACCGACACGATCGGATGCGCGAAGTCGCGCTCGTCCCTGTCCTGATGCAGCGTCAGCCTGGTGCTCGGTGCATAGCGATTGATCAGACACGCGTCCGGTACAAAACCGGGGTAGCCGGCTCGATCCGCGGCGCCGGTGGCCAGCGCACGGAAGCACGCGGGCATCGCCGGCCACGGCCGGCCGGTTTCGGGGTCGATTCGGTCGTAGCGGTAGCCGGCGCGGTCGCTGAGCCACCCGGCCGCGCCGCAATTGGTCATCGCGACCGACATCGCCGCGCCCCACGGCGTCGTCATGTGCCGGAATGGCGCCGTTGCGGCAATGTCGCCGAGCGCCGCGAGAATGTCCTCGACGAACGGCAGGGCGAAGCCGCGCAGCAGCGTGGCGCCGGGCGCGATCGCTTCTTCCGGTGGCTCCTGGACGAGGCCGGCGGCGGCAAACAGGTCAGACATCGCTCGTGGGCGGAACCGTGCCCGGTTTCGGGTCGATCGGCAGCAGCCGGTTGAGACCAAGCAGCTCTTCAAACAGGGCGGCGGCCTGCAGCAGCGCCGCCTCGCCGCGGGGCTTGCCGACGATCTGCAGGCCGACCGGCCGGCCGTATCGGTCGAACCCGCACGGCACCGCCATCGCTGGACAGGCCGTCAGCGTGATCACCGCCGTTGCGGTCGAGCCGCCCATGTAATTCTCGAGTTTATGGCCGCCGATCGTCGGGGCATTGCGCAGGTTGACGTCGAACGCCGGCGCTTGCGCGCCCGGCGTCACCAGCAGATCGTAAATGCCGAAGAATTCGACCATGCGCCGATAGAACGCGGCGCGCTCGCGGTCGGCACGGGCAATGTCGGACGGCGTCTGGGCCAGACCGCGTTCGGTGTTCCAGATGATGTCCGGTTTAAGCTTGTCGCGGTGGCTGCGCAGTTGCAGCTCGCGATCGACGATGAAGTGCTGGGCGCGCAGGATGTGGAACGCCTCGTCGGCGGCGCCGATATCGGGTGAGACTTCTTCGACGATGCATCCCAGCTCTTCGAAGCGCCGCGCTGCGCGCGTGCAGATCTCGCGCACTTCGCGGTCGATCGGCATGCGGCCGCCATAGTCCGCGGTGAATGCGACGCGCTTCGGCGCGACCGGCCGGGCCAAGCCGTCGCTGAATGAGGCTGCCGGCGCGTCGAACGTCATCGGATCGTGCGGGCAGAACCCCGCCATCGCGTCGAGAAACAGCGCCAAATCGGCGACATTGCGCGCCATCGGCCCTTGTACCGACATCGGGCTCCACAAATTGGGCACGGTGCCGCGCGTCACGCGGCCGGGCGAGGGCCGCAGCCCGACGACCGAGCAATGGCTGCCCGGACCGCGCAACGAGCCGCCGTGATCGGTGCCCTGCGCGAGCCACACTTCGCCGGTGGCCACCGACACCGCGCCGCCGCCGGTCGAGCCGCCCGAGGTCAAGGACGTGTTCCACGGGTTGCGCGTCCGGCCGAAGACCTCGTTGAAGGTGCTGCCGCCGGCGCCGAATTCCGGCGTGTTCGATTTCCCCATCACGATACCGCCCTTGCGCTCAATGCGCTCGACCAGCGGGTGCGATGTCGCCGGCACGTGATCGGCGAACAGCGGCGAGCCGTAGGTCGTGCGCACGCCGGCGACATCGGTCAAATCCTTGATCGAGACCGGCAGACCCGCGAGCCAGCCGGGTTCGCCGGCGGCCTCGCACGCCGCGCCGCCCTGCATGACGCGCCGGGCGTGATCGCGGGCGCGGTCGAGGCAGAGGGTCGGCAGGGCGTTGACCGCCGGTTCGACCTCGGCGATGCGGCCGGCCGAGGCCTCGACCAGATCGAGCGGCGTGAACTCGCCGCGCCGCAGCCGCGCCACGGCTTCGACCGCGGACATCCGCCAAAGGTCATCGGTCATCGAATGCTCCTCACCGCTTTCCGCCTCTTTCTAGCCGACGAAGCCGCAGAAAGCGGGCAGGAACAAGGTGAACCAGGGAATGAACCCGACGATCAGCAGCCCGACGGTCAGCACCAGCAGATACGGGATCATCGCGCGTGACGCGCGCTCGATATCGGTGCGCATGATCGCGCAGGCGACGTAGAAGCCGACCCCCACCGGCGGCAGAAAGGCGCCGATCCCCATCGCGATCAGCAGCACGATCCCGTAATGCAGTTCGCTCAACCCGATCTGACCGGCGATCGGGATCAGCAAGGGTGCGAGGATGATCAGCGCCGGCAAGCCTTCGAGCAGCGAGCCGACCACGATCAGCAGTACCATCGAGCCGATCAGGAACAGGCTCGCGCTGCTGTCGATCCCGTTCAGCAGCTCGACGAGCCGTTGCGGCAGGTTGGCGACGGTCAGCGTCCAGGAAAATCCCGAGGCCGCGGCGAGGATGAACAGCACCATCCCGGCGAGCACGGCCCCGTCGATGACCGTGCGCACGAAGAGCCGCAGGTCGAACTCGCGGTACACGGCAAACGCGAGGACGAGGCCGTATATCACGGCGAACGAGGAGACCTCCGTCGGGGTCGCGACGCCGAAGAGGATGCCGCCGAACAACAGCACCGGCATCGCCAACGGCAGGATCGCGCCGGCGCCGGACCGCAGCATCACGCCAACGGGCGCACGTTGCCCGCGCAGCGCCGTCGAGCGGCGGGCGCGCACCAGGATCAGGGCCATCAGGCAGACCGCGATGACCGCCGCCGGGATCAGCCCGCCGATGAACAGCGCGCCGATCGAGATCGTCGTGATCGAGCCGAGCACCAGCATCGCGATGCTGGGCGGAACGGTTTCGCCCATCGCCGCGGAGGCGGCGAGCACCGCGGCGCCCTCGCTGATGCCGTAGCGCTCGCGTTGCAGCATGTCGCGCATGACCGAGCCGACCGCCGCGACGTCCGCTGTCTTCGAACCCGACAGGCCGGAGACCAGATACATGCTGACGACCATGACCTGCAGCAGCCCGCCCCGCAGATGGCCGACCAGCGCGCGCACGAACCGCACCAGCCGCAGGCTGATGCCGCCGCGCTCCATGATCAGCCCGGCAAGGATAAAGAACGGCAAGGCCAGCAGGACGAAATTGCCGGTGCCGTCGACCATGTTTTGCGGCAAGGCGATCAACGGCACCGTGTCCGACAGCCACAGATAGCTTGTCGTCGCCAACAAGAGCCCGAAC
>DATEKP010000320.1:0-4498 GCA_035277405.1 Allostellaceae bacterium
GGCCATATCACTGCCGTCGAGACGGTGCTCAAATACCAGGCCGGCGCCTTTCCGGGGTCGCCGGTGCAGCAGGGCTGCATCTGCTCGCTCGCCGTCTACGACGTGCCGAACGCGCTGACCACCGGCTACGACGTGGTGAGCAATCGCCCGAAGGTCGCGGCCTATCGCGCCCCCGGCGCGCCGATCGGCTCGTTCGCGGTCGAAAGCGCGATCGACGAACTGGCGCAAGAGCTGAAGATCGACCCGCTGAAAATCCGCGAGATCAACGGCGCCAAGGAAGGCACCAAGGCGGCGCACGGCCCCACCTTCATCAATATCGGCTACCAGCAGACGCTGCAGACCGCCAAGGCGCACGAGCACCTCAAGACACCGTTGGGGCCTAACCAGGGGCGCGGCATCGCCTCGGGCTATTGGCACAATGCCGGCGGCGAGTCGAGCGCGGCCTGTCACGTCAACGAGGACGGCACGGTCACCGTAACCGAGGGGCACCCCGATATCGGCGGCTCGCGCGCCTCGATGGCGATGATGGTGGCCGAGGTGCTGGGCGTGCCGTTCGAGAACGTGCGGCCGGTAGTCGGCGACACGACGGCGATCGGCTTTTCGGCCTCGACCGGCGGCAGCCGCGTCACCTTCGCGGGCGGGATGGCGGTGACGACGGCCGCCGAGAAGGTGCGCGAGGAGCTGAAAAAGCGCGCCGCCGTGATCTGGGACATCAGCCCCGAGGCGGTCGAGTGGCGCGACGGCAAGGCCTACCCGGCCGGCGCCAACGCCGGCAGCTTCGAGCCGCTGGACCTCGCGTCGATCGCCAACCGCGCGGCGCGCACCGGCGGGCCGATCTCGGCCGAGGTGCAGATCAACGCCCAGGGCCAGGGCCCCGGCTTCGCGACGCATATCTGCGATGTCGAGATCGACCGCGACACCGGCCACGTCAAGATCCTGCGCTATACCGCGGTCCAGGATGTCGGGCGCGCGATTCACCCTTCCTATGTCGAAGGCCAGATCCAGGGCGGCGTCGCGCAGGGGGTCGGCTGGGCGTTGAGCGAGGAGTACGTTTACGACAAGGACGGCCGGCTGGAAAATCCCGGTTTCCTCGATTACCGCATGCCGGTCGCCTCCGACATGCCGATGATCGATACGGTGATGATCGAGGTGCCGAACCCGCGCCATCCGTTTGGCGCGCGCGGCGTCGGCGAGGTGCCGCTGGTGCCGCCGATGGCGGCGGTTGCCAACGCGATCGCCGACGCCACCGGCATCCGGCTGCGCGACCTGCCGATGTCGCCGCCGAAATTGCGCGCGGCGCTCGACCCAGCGGCGCCGCAAAGGGCGGCGGCGGAGTGAATTTTGCCCTCTCCCGCACTGCGGGAGAGGGGCGACCAGGCGCGAAGCGCCTGGTGGGTGAGGGCAAGGCCGCGACAAAGCCCCTCACCCGCCTCGCTTTGCTCGGCACCCTCTCCCGCAATGCGGGAGAGGGGCTATGATAGCGATTCCCGGGTCATGGAGTTGAGCTCATGACGTATCTCGACAAGGCAGCCCTCAAGGTCGTCGGCACAAGGCCGATCCGCCCCGATGGGGTCGAAAAGGTGATCGGCCGCGCCAATTTCGGCGCCGACATGACGATGCCCGGCATGCTGTGGGGCAAGGTCAAGCGCAGCCCGCACGCCCACGCCCGCATCGTGTCGATCAACGCCGACAAGGCGCTGGCGCTGCCGGGGGTCAAGGCGGTCGTGACGGCGGACGATTTCCCGCCGATCCCGTCGGAGGAGGCGTTTGTCGGCGAAGGGCCGATGAATTTCCGCGACCTCTCCTATAACTGCATGGCGCGCGGCAAGGTGCTGTACGACGGGCACGCCGTCGCCGCGGTCGCCGCCACCTCGCCCGCGATCGCCGAGGAGGCGCTCGACCTGATCGAGGTCCAGTACGAGGTCTTGCCGTACGTCATCGATGTCGAAGACGCGATGAAGCCGGACGCGCCGCTGCTGCACGACGATCTGTTCACGCAGGGCGTCGATCCGAAGCCGGCGAAGCCGTCCAACATCGCTAAGCGCGTCGGTTTCGTGAAGGGCGATGTGGCGGCCGGATGGAAGGAAGCCGAGGTCACGATCGAGCGGCGCTACACCAGCCAGCCGGTGCACCAGGCCTATATCGAGCCGCACGCCTGCGTCGTCTCGATCGGCGCCGACAACCAGTGCACGATCTTCAGCTCGAGCCAGGGCCAGTTCATGGTCCGCGCCTACTGCGCCAAATTGCTCGGCATCGACATCGCCAATATTCGCGCGATCCCGGCCGAGATCGGCGGCGGGTTCGGCGGCAAGACGCTAGTTTATCTGGAGCCGATCGCGTTGGCGCTGGCGAAGAAGACTGGCCGCCCGGTCAAGATCGTGATGAGCCGCGAGGAGGTGTTCCGCGGCACCGGCCCGGCCGCCGGCGGCGTCTACGAGGTCAAGCTCGGCGCCAAGCGGGACGGCCGCATCGTCGCTGCCGAGCTGGTCGTCAAATTGCAGGCGGGCGCCTTCCCCGGCTCGCCGGTCGGCCCGGCCTGCATGTGCGGCTTTGCGATGTACGACATCCCGAACGTCAACATTGTCGGCTACGACGTCGTGTCGAACCGGCCGAAAGTCGCTGCCTACCGCGCCCCCGGCGCGCCGAACTCGACCTTCGGCACCGAAAGCTGCATGGACGAATTGGCGCGCGAACTCAACATCGAGCCGCTCAAGCTGCGCGAGATCAACGCCGCCAAGGACGGCACCAAGGCGGCGCACGGGCCGACCTGGGCCAATATCGGCTATCTGCAGACCGTCGAGGCGGCGAAGGCGCACGAGCACCTGAAGCACAAGCTCGGCCCCAACCAGGGGCGCGGCGTCGCGTCGGGCTTCTGGTTCAACATCGGCGGCGAGTCGAGCGCGGCCTGCCATGTCAACGAGGACGGCAGCGTCACGGTCGTCGAGGGCAACCCGGACATCGGCGGCACCCGTGCCGCGATGGCGATGATGGCGGCCGAAGCGCTCGGCATCCCGTACGAGCGGGTCCGCCCGATCGTCGCCGATACCGCCTCGATCGGTTTCAGCTTTCTGACCGGCGGCAGCCGCGTCACCTTCGCCACCGGCATGGCGGTGACGCAGGCGGCCGAGAAGGTCGTTGTCGAACTCAAGAAACGCGCCGCGATGATCTGGGACATCAGCCCCGACGCAGTTGATTGGCGGGACGGCAAGGCCTATCCGGCCGGTCCCAACGCCGGCAGCTTCGAGCCGATGTCATTGCAGGAGATCGCGCTGAAGGCCGGGCGCACCGGCGGACCGATCTCGGCCGAGGTGTCGATCAACGCGCAGGGCGCCGGCCCCGGCTGGGCGACCCATGTCTGCGACGTCGAGGTCGATCGCGAGACCGGCCACGTCAAGATCTTGCGCTACACCGCGGTGCAGGATGTCGGTCGGGCGATCCATCCCTCTTATGTCGAGGGCCAGATCCAGGGCGGGGTGACGCAAGGCGTCGGCTGGGCGCTCAACGAGGAATACGTCTACGACAAGGACGGCCGGCTGGAGAATCCCGGCTTCCTCGACTACCGCATCCCGGTGGCCTCGGATTTGCCGATGATCGACGCGGTGATGATCGAGATCCCGAACCCGCGCCATCCGTTTGGCGCCAAGGGGGTCGGCGAGGTGCCGATCGTGCCGCCGATGGCGGCGGTCGCCAATGCCGTCGCCGACGCGATCGGCATCCGCATGCGCGACCTGCCAATCTCGCCGCCGAAACTGCGCGCCGCGCTCGACGAGCAAGACCCGCCGCGGATGGCCGCGGAGTAGCCGCTGGTTGCCCCTCACCCCGGCCCTCTCCCCGCAAGCGGGGAGAGGGAGAGTGCGGTCTCCACGGTCGCAGTGGCGTCCCCTCTCCCCATTTATGGGGAGAGGGATAGGGTGAGGGGCCGATGCCGCGCGTCGTGATCGCCGGCACCGCCGCCCGCCGCTTCACCGGCGGGCAGAGCGAGTTCGAGGTCGAAGCCGATACTGTGCGCCGCATGATCGCCGAACTTGACCGGCGTTTTCCGGGGCTCGGCCAGCAGATCGACGAGAGCATGGCTGTGGCGATCGACGGCGAGATCTTCCAGGACGCCTATCTCGCGCCGCTCGGCCCTGACAGCGAAATCGTGCTGATCCCGAAAATCGGCGGCGGCTGACGCCGAAAGCGTCCGCAGTCCCGGCGCAAGCCGGGACCTACGGTTCCACAGATACGGCGGTGGACGGGTGGGTCCCGGCTTTCGCCGGGAATACCCAATCTACGCCCGAGAAGGTTGTTTCTGTTATTGCGGGTAGCAGCCGCCGCCGTAGTAGACGTAGCCGGGCGCGCATCTCGGGGGCGGCGGCGGATAGCTGCTGCCGTAAGCCGGATAGGCCGGAGCATAGCCCGGCGCGCCAGTGACCATGTTGGCAGCGCCGCCGACAGCGCCGGTCGCGGTGCCGAGCGCGCCGCCGACCACCGCGCCGACCGGACCGGCGGCTGCTCT
>DATEKP010000321.1:0-5533 GCA_035277405.1 Allostellaceae bacterium
GTTTAGGTCTACATCGGGCTATCGCGCAGGCGGAGTTTCTCGCGCTTCGCCACTGAGCACATGCTGCGCGGCGTCGGTCGGCGGGGCGCGCGAGTGAGGCCGGGCCGGAAGCTCTCCCGGCCGGCGAAGCTTCAACACAGCCCGCCCGGCCGACGACAAGAACACGACCCGGTCATGGTCGATCTGCAGGGCCGTCCAGCCGTCGAGCAGCGCTCCCTCGTGCAGTTCGACCTTTCGGTCTCCGTCCGCGACCAGCGCGCGCCGCACCTCGCCGGCGTGGACAACGCCGAGCAATTGATATCGGCCGCCGAGACCGTTTGCTGCGCCCGGTTGGCGTTCCGGCAGATCGGGCCGGCGCGACGGCGAAAACAGGGGCCGCTGGAAGACCGCGGTGAAGCGCGCAATCGGCGGCAAGGCCTCGACGCGAGGGGTTGAATGCGGCTTTCCGGCTATTTGCGCGGGCCGTGGCGTCGATGATGCCGGCATCGCCCAAGGATAGATCGCCACTCCGGCCAGGAGCACTATCACGCTCCAGAAACCATAGCCGAACCGCTGCGCCGCCGGCGCGGGCCATCTCATCCCGAAACTCCCGGACTGACGCTCGATATATCGAGCTGAAAATCGAGAATTTCCGATCTCTTGCTTCCGGGCATGGTCGGACGCGCCTGGATCTTCAGATTGTCGGGATAGAGCACCGGTCGCGCCGCCTCGATCGCGAACAGCAATTTGCCGATCCCCGCCATTTCCCCGGCGGCTGCAATACGCACAGCGGTCCTGCGCGCTCCGGACAAGGTGCCGCCGGGCAGGACCTGGAAGGTGCGGATCTCGACCTGGTTTGCCTCGGCCGCTTGCTTGACGGCCTGCTGCAATCGCGCGACGGCCTGCGCCTCGGGGAGGCCGGGCGCCAACAGATTTGCGGACTTCGGATCAGCGGCTCCGGTGGTGGCGGACGGGGCCTCAGCCGTAAGCATCCGGTAGCGCTCCAGGAGCTGCTGCCGACGGGCGATCTGCTCCGATCCGGAACTCACCAGACCGACATAGGCGCTGATTGGCCCGAGCCACAGCGCGACCACGATCGGGATCGCCAAGGATAGAGCCAAAAGCCGCTCCGCGATGCGCCGTTGAACGGTCATTGCCGGCTCGGTTCGATCGTCATACCGAGTTGAAACCGTTCCAATCCGGTCGCGGCTTCGCGCGCGATCGGCGTGCGAAACGCGATATGATCGAAACTGCCGTTGTGCCCGAGCGATAATGCGATGGTCGCCGCCGAGGGGCTTAACCCCTGCAGCACGACATCGCGGCCGCTGATCGACAGCGAGGTCAGCCAGGAGCCGTCGGGCAGCGCCAGGCTCATCGTGTCGAGCACCGCGATCAGCGGAGGCCGAGCGGCATAAAGCTGTGCGAAGGCATTCTCCTGCTCGACGGTGCGTTGGCGCTGCTCTCGCTCACGCAATGCCGCTTCGGCTCGCGGCTTCAGCTGCGTGATCTCGTGCTGCATTGCTGCGATGCGGATCTGCTGAGCAAGCGGCCACGAAACGGCGGCGATCGACGCCATTACGGCGATCGCATAGGCATGCCTGCGGCGTACCGCGGCGGGCGCGCCAGGCCGAGCCGTCTCTTTGTCCACGGCAATCGGCAGCGCACCTCCGGCGGAACGCAGCGCGATGCCGCCGAGCCGCAGTCCGGCGGCGGATAATTCGGCCGCGATCGACGTCACGACATCCCGCGGCACCAGGACGATCTCGACCGATATCGAGGGCGCCCCCGTTGATCCGCCGGTGTGGCCAAGGATGCGGTAGCGATAGTAGACCCGCTCCGCCGGAAACGGGAAATATCGGCCGATCTCGAACGGCAAGATGCGGTCGAGTTGCGCCTCCGCCGATGCCGGCAGGCTGATGCTCTTGTTCAGCGTCCGCTCAGCCGGGATCTCGACCGACACCACCCCTCTTCTGCGAGATCGCCGCGCCAGCTCGCTCAGCCGTTGGCGGGCCGCATCGGCGCCGGCCGTCTGCCAGTCGATCTCGACCAGCTTCCGTTCGGGTCCCCGCAGAACCCAGCGGTGTTCGCCCGCCTCTACCGTCAGCCGCTTGCGATCGAGCGATTGCAGCCAGGCCGCCGCGTCTCGGTAGGCCGATTTGATCTCGTCGAGCCACCACGCGATCGCATGCGCAGTCCCAGCACGCATCGCCGAAACGTCGCCTAGCACCAAAGGCTCCCCGAGATCCGGAAGCCCCTATGGTACCCTGGGGCCAGCGGTTGACATCGATCGATCGCGATCGATAGGCGGGGAGCGCGCCGCCAGGACCCGGTACGGACTGGCGGGCCGGCCAGTCAGGCGAATCAGCAGATCGTAACGGTACCGGGCGTGCCCAGCCGCCGTTGCAATCGACCGTATCGTGAATTCGCGCGCCGGGCTGGTGGTCACGAACGGCAGCACCGCCGGGATCGCCAGGGTGCTGGCCGCGCCGGAAAAATCGTGCCACTGCGCCCGGCTCGCCAGGAAGGCGTCGACGAGGCCCGGCGTCGCGCCCGGCAGCGCCAGCAGAACCGGGCGCGCCGCGACAAGCGGATCGATCGCCGAAGCGCGGGTCGCGACCGTGACGTAATCGGCGATCCGCTCGTACAGCGCCTCATCGAACCCTGGCAGTTGCGCCATCTGTTCCGTGACCGTGAAACGGTGGCGATATGCCGGCTGACGTTCGCGCGGTGCAAAAAGCTGGGGGCAGCGTGCGTCCCCGCCGCCCCGCCAATCGACGATGTTGCAGGCGAGCGACAGTGCGTCCTCCGACGGACGCCCGACGGCGACCAGCAACCCCTGCAGAAGCAGCAGCGGCGCTTCGTTCAAATCGATTTTGCCGGCTTCATCGATGATCGCGATTCGCACCTGCGAGGTGCCGTCGCGCCACACTTCCGGAGTTCCGTCAAACACCGCCACACCGTCGTCGCGGCGGCGCAACAGGCGTGCGATCCCGAGCTCCACGCCCGCTTCGGCCGCCTGGCGGGCCTCGCTTGCGGCAACCGCGTTCCGCGTCATCCGCAACTCCGCGCGCGTGGCGAAGCTGGCGCCGGCAAGCAGCAAAGCAATAATCGCGAGAGTCCACAATGCGAGGATCGTGATCGATCCGGCCTCACGATGCGGCGCCGCCGCGCGGCGGTCGGCCTCAGCCGCCATTGTGCAACCGCAGCACGATCGGGGGCGGCGCAGAACCATCGGCCGTGCGATAGACGATGCGCACCAACGCCGGCAGCTCGGCGACATTTTCCCAATGTCGGTGCCAACCGGCCGCAACGGCCGGCGAGGTCGCGCCGAAATAGGAGATGCCGAACGTCCGCACGCCTCTGAGCAATACGCTATCGGTGGCGCGCGGCAAAACCGACCTGTCGGCCAGCCGCCGGCTGACGGTTACCACCGGCTCCGAGCCGGTTTGGTCCAGCGCCAGCCGGACGCTATACAGTCCGGGGCCGGCATCGTCGACGACGGTCAGGAACGTCAGGCTGGACGGCCCGCCGACAAAGGCCGGAATGCCGTCGATGGCCGGGATCAATACGGCGTCGGCGAGCGAGCGGCGCAGCAGCATTTCAAGGCCGCGCCGCTCGTCAGCCCGCGTCGCACGCTCTGTCAAGCGGGCCGCCCCCTGCCCGGCAAGGTTGACCTGCTGCACCAGCACGAGACTGACGAGGGCGGTAAGCGCCAGCGCGATCAGCAGCTCGACGAGCGTGAACCCGCCGGCAGTGCAACCGGCTCGGTAAAATCTGCTCGATCGGGCACTCACGGCGGCGCCGGCCCCAGGCGCAGCGTCGACAGCGTCAACCGGCGCGCGCGTCCGCCGTCATGCCAGCTCACGACCGTAGAAATGCGATACAAGGCAATGCTGAGGTGCGACACGTCGCTCGCGGTCGGCGTTTCTTCGTCGGTGTCGCGATACCGGGCGATGTCGACCTCCCACTTGAAGCGATCGGTGAACTCGCCGCGGGTAACGCCGGGGCGGAGCGGTTCGGTGGCGCCGGCCGCGGCGATCTTCCCTTCCGCCAGCGTCAGCGCGGCGGCGGCATCCGCATTTGCCCGGTGGGCCAGGAAGCCGGTTCCGAACACCTGAGAGATTGCGGTCAACGCGAGCCCGGCGATGGTCAGCGCGATCAGCACCTCGATCAGCGAGAAGCCGGCGCTGCCGCCGGTCTTATCGGCGCACGGCGCCACGACCCGTCACCGCGTCGACAATGATGTCTCGCCTGCCCTGCGGGATTGCAACGCGGACGCGTCCGCCGGATGAGCCGCCCCACGGGAAGAAGGTCACCCGCCCGGCGATGGTCATCGCCATTTGGCGATCCGCAGCGGCGACCGGATGGTATTGGTTGCCGATCCAATAACCGCTGCCGGCGGAATCGGCGCGGAACACGACCGATCGGTCGTCGGCGATCGCGAGCCCGCTGGCGGTCCGCAGCGCCGCCTCGATCTCGGCCACCGCGCCATCGAGGGCAGCCGTTTGCATCGAACGGCCGAGGCGCGGCACCACGAGACCGGTCACGAGCGCAAGGATCGCCAGCACGACCAGGAGTTCGACCAAGGTGAAGCCAGCGACGTTTTTGCCGCGTTCAGCCGGCAATGTCGTAAACCTCCATGACCGTCTCCAGGATGCCGGCAGCAACCGCGCCGACGACGAGGCCGAGCAGGATGATCAGGAGCGGCGTCACGAGGCCGATCAGCTGCGGGGTCAGCGTCTCGAATTCCCGCCGCAGCGTCTCTCCGGCGCTGAACAGCATCGGCGCCAGCTCGTCCGTCTCCTCGCCGACGCGCACAAGTTCGATCGCGATGTCGGGCACCACGCCGCTCGCAGCCAACGCCGTCGCCAGACCGTCGCCCCGCTCGACGCCCTGCTCGGTCAGCGCCAAGCCGGCGCGAAATGCCTCGCTCACCATTGCGCTGCGCGCCGCCGCAATCGCGTCCGGCAGCCGGACGCCGGCGGCGATCAGGTTGCCGAGGAGATAAAGCAGACGTTCCGCCTCGAGTTTGGCAATCAAGGCTCCGACTGCCGGCAAGCGAAGCAGCAATCGGTGGGCGGTTACGCGAAAGGCATGATCGCGATAGCGGATCGCAAAGAGACCGATCGCTCCGACCGCGATGATGACGGCAGGCCACACGGCTTGCCGAAATGCGGCGGACAGGGCCAGTAACCAGGCCATGACCAGTGGCGGTTCCTTCTGAAAGCTGGTCAGCAGCACCTGAAATCTCGGGACGACAAAGCAGAGAAGAAACGACACCGAAAAACACGCCACGACGATGACGCTGGCGGGGTAGACCAGCGCGTCCAGCAGGGTTCTCACGGTCGCCCGACTCGTCTCAAGCGCCTGCGCAAGCCGGGTCAGCGCCGCTCCGATGTCGCCGCGCGCTTCGCCCGCCGCGACGAACAGCGAATAATGGCTCGGCAGCCTCGGGTCGCCCGTGCAGGCCTGCGACAGCCTCTCACCGCGGTTGACCGCCGCAAGCAGCGAACCGGCGAGCCGCCGGCCGGCGACCCTGCCGCGGCCGCCGGCG
>DATEKP010000322.1:0-2233 GCA_035277405.1 Allostellaceae bacterium
CGTCCTTTTCGGTGAAATGCACAACCCCGACCCCTTCGACCCCGCGCAGCGCTTCGAGCGCGTCGGCGAGCCCCGAGCGTCTGGCGGAGGGCAGATCGACCTGGGTCGGATCGCCGGTCACCGCCATGCGGCCGTTCTCGCCGAGGCGGGTCAGGAACATCTTCATCTGCGTCGGCGTGGTGTTCTGCGCCTCGTCGAGGATGACGAAGGAGTTCGCCAGCGTGCGGCCGCGCATGAAGGCGATCGGCGCGACCTCGATCTCTCCGGTGCCCAGCCTCTTTTGCAGCTGATCGCTCGGCATCATATCGTTGAGCGCGTCGAAGATCGGCCGGAGATACGGATCGACCTTCTCGCGCAGATCGCCCGGCAGAAAGCCCAACCGCTCGCCGGCTTCGACGGCGGGGCGCGACAGGATGATCCGCTCGACCTGCCCCGTCATCAACAGGTCGATCGCCGCGGCGACAGCGAGATACGTCTTGCCGGTGCCGGCGGGCCCCAGCCCGAACACCAGCTCCCGCTCGCGCATCGCCTTGACATAGGCCGCCTGAGCCGCCGAACGCGGCGCCACCCGGCGTTTGCGGGTGCGGAAACCGGCATCGTCGCGCCACAGGCTGAGGCTCTTGTCCTCGATCTCGGCCTGCGCCAGCCGCAATGCCGCCTCCAACGCGGCGAGGTCGATCTCCTGGCCCGATTTCAGCCGCTCATAGAGACGCGACAGCGCGAGCCGCGCGACCTCCGTGGCGGAGGCCGGGCCGGCGATAGACAGCCGGTTGCCGCGCGGCACCAGCGATACGCCGAGCAGGCGCTCGATGCGGTCGAGATGCTGGTCGCGCTCGCCGTACAGAGCTGGCAGCAGCAGGTTGTTGTCGAATTCGAGCTGGGTGCGGCCGGCCGCCGCTTCGGCCGCCGCGATCGAGGACGAAGCCGCTGGGCTCACGCCGCCGCCCCGCGCGGCCGGACGGCGCCGGCCAGGCTGTTGGAGCGCGCCGCGACGATCGCCACCGGCACGATCTCGCCAATGCGCTCGGCCGGCAGCATGGCATCGACGCTCTGCAGATAGGGGCTGCGGCCGACCAGCTGCCCATCGTGCCGCCCCGCCTTCTCGAACAGCACCGGCAATACCCGGCCGACGCAGCCGGCGTTGAATTCGCGCTGCTGCTCGCCGAGCAGCGCTTGCAGCTCGGCCAGCCGCTCGGCCTTGAGCGGCTCCGGCACCTGCGTCTCGGCCTCGGCCGCCGGAGTGCCGGGACGCGGCGAGTATTTGAACGAGAAGGCCTGGGCGAAGCCGATATCGCGCACCAGGTCGAGCGTCGCGCGAAAATCGGCATCGGTCTCGCCCGGGAAACCGACGATGAAATCCGACGACAGCGCAAGGTCGGGCCGCGCCCGCCGCAGCCGCTCGACGATGCGCCGGTAGAACTCGGCCGTGTGGCGCCGGTTCATCGCCGCCAGCACACGGTCCGAGCCGCTTTGCACCGGCAGGTGCAGAAAGGGCATCAGCTGCGGCAGGTCGCGATGCGCGGCGACGAGGCCGTCATCGACATCGCGCGGGTGCGAGGTCGTGTAGCGCAGCCGTTCAATCCCCGGGACGGTGGCGAGCGCGCGCAGCAGCTCGCCCAGTCCCCACGAGCCGGCCCCATCCGGTCCATTTGAGGGGGCGGCGCCGCGATAGGCGTTGACATTCTGCCCCAACAGCGTGATCTCGCGCGCCCCGCCGGCGGCGAGGGCACGCGCTTCAGTAACCACGTCAGCGGCGGGTCGCGAATACTCGGCGCCGCGCGTATAGGGCACGACGCAAAACGTGCAGAACTTGTCGCAGCCCTCCTGCACCGTCAGAAATGCGCTGACCCCGGAGGCGCCGCGCCGCGGCAGGTGATCGAACTTCGCCTCTGCCGGAAAGCTGGTGTCGATGACGCGCGCGGCGGCGGCCTGCGCCACCATCTCCGGCAGCCGGTGATAGGCCTGCGGCCCGACCACGATATCGACGACCGGGGCGCGCGCCATGATCTCGGGCCCTTCCGCCTGGGCGACGCAGCCGGCGACGGCGACGATCATGCGCCCGCCCCGCCGCCGGCGCGCCTCCTTCAGGCGGCGGATCGCGCCCAATTCGGAAAACACCTTCTCCGCCGCCTTCTCGCGGATGTGACAGGTGTTGAGGATGACGAGATCGGCACCTTCGGGGCCGGCCGCCTGCGAATAGCCGAGCGGTTCCAGCAATTCGGCGATGCGCGCC
>DATEKP010000323.1:0-4622 GCA_035277405.1 Allostellaceae bacterium
CGACCCGAGCGTCGTCACCCGCCCGTCGCGGCCACTGCGACAGCGGCTGCGCCTGCCGCTGATGATCCTCGGCCCGGTGCTGGTTCTGATCGCCGCGGGCTGGTGGTACCTGACCAGCGGCCGCTACGTCTCGACCGACGACGCCTATGTCCAAGCGGCGCGCACGATGATCAGCGCCGACGTGTCGGGCCGGGTCGTCGCCGTCGATGTGCACGACAACCAGCGCGTCTCGAAGGGGCAGGTGCTGTTCCAGCTCGATCCGCGGCCGTTCCGCATCGCCGTCGAGCAAGCTAAGGCGCAGCTCGCCGCAGCCAAACTCAAGGTCGAGGCGCTGAAGGCGACCTACAGCCAGAAGGTAGCCGACGCCAAAGCGGCGGAGGATACGCAGGCGTACCAACAGCGCGAATACGACCGTCAGCGCGAACTGGTGGGGCGCGGAGTCGCCTCGCGCCAAGCTTACGACCAGGCGCAGAACGCCTTGCAGGTGGCAAACCAGAAGGTCGCCTCGGCGCGCAGCGATCTTGCGAATACGGTGGCACAGCTCGGCGGCAATCCGAACATCCCGGTCGATCAGCACCCCGACGTGCAGGCGGCCCAGGCGGTCCTCGACAAGGCCGAACTCGATCTGTCCTACGCTACCGTCCGCGCGGCCGAACCCGGCATCGTCACCAAGGTCGAGCAATTGCAGGTCGGCTCCTACGTCAACGCCTCGACGCCGGTGTTCTCGATGATCTCGAAGCGCGTCTGGATCGAGGCGAACTTCAAGGAGACCGAGCTGACCCATATGCGCACGGGGCAAGATGCGACGGTCGAGATCGACACCTATCCGGGAGTGGTATTTCACGGCAAGGTCCAGAGCCTGAGCCCCGGAACCGGCTTGACCTTCTCTCTGCTGCCGCCGGAGAACGCCACCGGCAACTGGGTCAAGGTCGTGCAGCGCCTGCCGGTGCGGATCTCGCTTGAAGACGACCGCGATCGCGCTTTGCACGCCGGGCTGAGCGCCACCGTCGAGGTTGACACGCACTACCAGCGGCCGTGGCTGGCCTGGATCGAGCGCACGGCGGGCCGCCTGTTCGGCACCGCCGAGGCAAGCGAGAGGAAGTAGTGCGCGGAGAAGAAAACCGCACGACTGCCCCCGCCCCGGCCAACCGCGCCGCCATCACGATCTCGATCATGCTGGCGACGATCATGCAGGCGCTCGACACGACGATCGCCAATGTCGCGCTGCCGCACATCCAGGGATCGCTGTCGGCGGCGCAGGACCAGGTCACCTGGATCCTGACCTCCTACATCGTCGCCGCGGCGATCATGACGCCATTGACCGGCTGGCTCGCCGGCGCGTTCGGCATCAAGCGCGTGTTCCTCGCCTCGGTGGCCGGGTTCACCGTCGCGTCGGCGCTGTGCGGCGCGGCGCAGAGCCTCGGGCAGATCGTCGCCTTCCGGCTGCTGCAGGGGGCGTGCGGCGCGGCGCTGGTGCCGCTCTCCCAGGCCGTGCTCTTGCGCATCAACCCGCCCGAGCGGCACGGCCAGGCGATGGCGGTGTGGGGCACCGGCATCATGGTCGGGCCGATCTTGGGGCCGGTCGTCGGCGGCTGGCTGACCGACAATTACGACTGGCGCTGGGTGTTCTACATCAACCTGCCGGTCGGCATCGTCGCCTTTCTCGGTATCTTCGCGTTCATTCGCGAGACCCGGCAGACCCAGCGCGAGCGCTTCGATTTCCTCGGCTTTGTCGCGCTCAGCATCGCGATCGGCGCATTGCAGTTGCTGCTCGACCGCGGCCAGCTGAAAGACTGGTTCGGCTCGATCGAGATATGGATCGAGGCGCTGGTCGCCGGCCTTGCCTTCTACCTGTTCGTCGTCCACACGATGACGACGCGCGAGCGCGCCTTCCTCAACCCCGACCTGCTGCGCGACCGAAATTTCATGGCCGGCATCGTGCTGATGTTCTTCATCAGCATCATCCTGTTCGCAACCTTGGCGCTGCTGCCGACGATGATGCAGCAGCTGATGAACTATCCGGTCGTGACCACCGGCCTCGCCACCGCCCCGCGCGGCATCGGCACGATGATCGCGATGTTCCTGGTCGGCCGCATCATCAACCGGATCGATATCCGCCTGATCCTGCTGGTCGGCCTCGGCTTGACCGCGCTGTCATTGGCGCAGATGAGCGGATTTTCGCTGTTGATGGGGATGAGCCCGATCGTCGTCTCCGGCTTCATCCAGGGGTTCGGCCTCGGCCTCGTTTTCGTGCCGCTCAGCACGATCAGCTTCGCCACCCTGTCGCGCTCGGTGCTGACGCAGGGCACGGCCGTCTTCAGCCTGATGCGCAATATCGGCAGCAGCATCGGCATCTCGATCGTCGAGGCGCTGCTGATCCAGAACACCCAGACCGTGCACGCGCGCCTCGTCGAAAACCTGCGGCCCGACAACCCGCTGCTGCAGTCGCCGCATCATTTCCCGGCGCCGTTCAGCCTGCACACGACGCTCGGTATCGAGGCGCTCAATGCGCTGGTCAACCGGCAGGCGGCGATGGTCGCCTATATCGACGACTTCAAGTTCATGATGATCGTCGTCTTGCTGGCGGTGCCGCTCTTGTTGCTGCTGCGCAAGCCGCGTCAGGCCGGCGCCCGCGGCCCCAGCGGACCCGCGCCGCGCGATTGAGCCCAGCCGATGCGCGGACAGGCTGCGTCGTCGCCCGTCGCCAATCGCGCGCTGATCACGGCGTCGATCATGCTGGCGACGTTCATGCAGGGCGTCGACACGACGATAACCAACGTCGCGCTGCCGCACATGCAAGGCTCGCTGTCGGCCTCGCAGGATCAGATCGCCTGGGTCGTCACCTCCTACATCGTCGCCGCCGCGATCATGACGCCGCTGACCGGCTGGCTGGCGAGCCGCTTCGGCATCAAATACGTATTCCTGTTCTCGGTGATCGGCTTCACGATCGCCTCGGCCTTGTGCGGAGCCGCGACGAGCCTCTCGCAGCTGGTGCTTTATCGCCTGCTGCAAGGCATATGCGGCGCAGCGCTGGTGCCGCTCAGCCAAGCCGTGCTGTTCCAGATCAACCCGCCCGAACGGCACGCCAAGGCGATGGCGGTGTGGGGCATGGGCGTGATCCTGGGGCCGATCATCGGCCCGGCGCTCGGCGGCTATCTGACCGACGCCTACAACTGGCGCTGGGTGTTCTACATCAACCTGCCGGCCGGGGTGCTGGCCGCGCTCGGGATCTTCCTATTCATCCGCGACACCCGGCACGGCCATCGCGAAGCTTTCGATTGGTTCGGCTTCGCCGCGCTGAGCCTGGCGATCGGCGCGTTGCAGATGCTGCTCGACCGCGGCGAGTTGAAGAACTGGTTCGGCTCGACCGAGATCTGGATCGAGGCGACGATCGCCGCGCTCGCGCTCTACCTGTTCGTCGTCCACACCGCGACCGCATCCGACCGCTCGTTCCTGAACCGCGACCTGCTGCGCGACGCCAATTGCATCACCGGCACGATCCTGATGTTCCTGGTCGGCATCCCGCTTTACGGCACGATGACCCTGCTGCCGCTGATGCTGCAGGATTTGATGAACTACCCGGTCGTGACCACCGGCCTCGTCACCGCGCCGCGCGGCATCGGCACGATGGCGGCGATGTTTCTGGTCGCGCGGCTGGTCGGGCGCATCGATACGCGGTTGATCATCTTCTGCGGCCTTTTGATCACCGCCGTGGCGATGTGGCAGATGACCGGATTTTCGCTGCAGATGGGGATGGGGCCGATCATCGTCAGCGGTGTGTTGCAGGGCTTCGGCCTCGGTTTCGTGTTCACGCCGCTCAGCACGGTGACGTTCTCGACATTGCCGCGGCAATTGCTGACCCAGGGCACCGCGATCTTCAGCCTGACGCGCAATATCGGCGGCAGCATCGGCATCTCGGCGGTCGTGGCATTGCTCGCCGAAAACACGCAGACCGTGCATTCGCGGCTTGTCGAGCATCTGCGGCCGGACAACCCGCTCGCCCACCCGCCGTTCATGACGGCGCCTTACGGTTTCGGCACCAGTTCGGGGGTGGCGGCGCTCAACGCTGAGGTGACGCGGCAGGCGGCAATGGTCGCCTACATCGACGACTTCAAGCTGATGATGATGCTGGTGCTGGCGGCGGCGCCGCTGCTGCTGCTCTTGCGCAAGCCGCGCCCGCGCGTCGCCCTCCCCGCGGCGGCGGAGTAAACGCTCTTCCTAATCGAGGGCGCAGGAGAGGTCGGTGCCGGTGAACAGCGGGGACGGGCCTGTGGCGCCACCCGGCGGGCACAGGACCCAATTGTTCCCGCCACCTTGCCTGCCGGAAGACCGCGCTGTTGCGCTTGTCGTGCCGCTGCGGGAGGTGTTGCCGCTGCGGCTGCCGCCCCCGCCGTCCGACCCGCCTGCTATGCTTGTCCCGCCGGTGGCGCCGAACGGGGCCGTGGCACTTACCGCGCCGGTGTTTGGCACTGCCGCGCCGAGGGTCACTGCCGTCGGCGACAGCACGAACGGCAGCGCAACGGCGCCGCCCGCTCCCGGATAGGCGCCGCGCAGGCTGGCGCTGCCGACATCCCCGGCCGTCGACGTCGCGACCTGCGCCATGGCCGGCAGTGCGGCGAAAA
>DATEKP010000324.1:0-6650 GCA_035277405.1 Allostellaceae bacterium
ATGCAGCTCGGCGGCTGGGGCGCGCTGTTGCGCGACCTCGGCGAGCCACCGCGGCCGAAGAGCGTCGAGTGGCTGGCGCTCGACCGCATCGACGGCGCCGAGACCGATGTCGCGGTCAACCGCAACTGGGTCGACCCCGGCATCCCGTTCTCGGAAGCCGTGGCGCAGCCGGCGCACGGCCTCGTCGTGACCTCGGCGACCCTGACCGACGGCGAAGAGGACGCCGCGGTCGCCTGGGCCGCCGCCGAGGCCGCCACCGGCCTGCGCCATCTGCCGCAAAGCCCCCGCGCCGCCCGCATCGCCTCGCCGTTCGACTACCCGGCGCAGACCCGCGTGCTGATCATCACCGACATCCCGCGCGACAATCTCGGCCAGGTCGCCGCCGCCTTCGCGGCGTTGATCGGCGCGGCTGGCGGCGGCGCGCTCGGCCTGTTCACGGCGATCGCGCGGCTGCGCGCGGTGCATCAGCGCATCGCCCCGGCGCTGGAGGAACGCGGGCTGATGCTGCTCGCCCAGCATGTCGATGCGATGGCGACCGCGACGCTCGTCGATATCTTCCGCGCCGAGGAGGATTCGTGCCTTCTTGGCACCGACGCGGTGCGCGACGGGGTCGACGTGCCGGGCCGCTCGCTGCGCCTCATCGTGTTCGACCGGGTGCCGTGGCCGCGCCCCGACATCCTCCACCGCGCCCGCAAGGCGGCATTCGGCAGCGCGGCCTACGACGACCGCATCACCCGGCTGCGGCTGCGCCAGGCTTATGGGCGCCTGGTCCGCCGCGCCGACGACCGCGGCGTCTTCGCGATCCTGGACCGCGCGCTGCCGTCGCGGCTGCTGTCGGCATTTCCGGCCGGGGTGCCGATCGTTCGATTGCCCCTCATTGAGGCGGTGGCGATGACCGCGGCGTTTGTCGGACGCGAGCAACAGCCGGCTTGACAGGGGCGGCGGGCTTCTGCCTTGTGCGATGCAGCATGCGCGGCGGCGCATGCCGGTGAAAGGAACGACGATGCTCGACCCTCACGGTGCGCTGGTCTACACGATGGTGATCGTCTCGGCCGCCGACCGCGACATGACCGATACCGAACTCGCGGTCATCGGCGGCATCGTCGAGCATCTGCCGGTGTTCCGCGATTTCGATTCGACGCAACTGCCGAGCGTGCTTGAGGACTGCACGCGGCTGCTGAACCGCGAAAACGGCCTCGAGGAGGCGTTCGCCGACATCAAATCGGCGTTGCCGGCCAATCTGCGCGAGACCGCCTACGCGATCGCCTGCGATGTTGCCGCCGCCGACGGCGAAGCGAGCCAGGAAGAGTTGCGCGTCCTCGAAATCATGCGCCACCGCCTCAATATCGACCGGCTGATCGCCGCCGGCATCGAGCGCGGCGCCCGCGCCAGGTTCCAGACGCTGTAGAAATTACCCTCTCCCGCATCGCGGGAGAGGGGGGACCGCTCGCGAATGCGAGCGGTGGGTGAGGGCTGGTGCCGCTGAAACGCCCTCACCCGCCTCCGGGCTGCGCCCGGAGGCACCCTCTCCCGCGATGCGGGAGAGGGGCTATCGGCCCGGCGGCAGGGCCTTGCGGATCGCGTCGCGGATATCGGGCGGCTGCGCTTCGAGCGCGGCGCTGAGGCGGCGCATCTGGCGCCGCAGGCTGTAGACCTGGTCGAGCAGCCCAAGCACCAATGACAGCGCCTCGTCGTCGATCGCGAACTCGCGGCGGATATCGAGGATCAATTCGACGCGCGCGACATCGACCTCGTGGAACACCCAGCCGCCGCGCTCGCTCGGCTGCTCGGGCACGACCCAGCGGTTCTCGACCCAGCGTACCAACTCGGCGCGATCGAGCCCGGCGCACCGGCGCAGCAATTCGTCGAGGCCGATCATGCCTTGGTGTCCTGCGCCGCGCCGGTGCCCATCGTGCGGCGCGGGTCGATCGGATGCGTCTCGGCCCAACCCTTCAGGAATTCCGCCAGCGCCGGGTCGCCGCTGGCGCCGATCGTCACGCGCAGCGTGACATACTGATCGCCGGCCGTCTCGCTGCCGCGGCGCCGCCGCTTGATGCCGCGGCCGCGCAGTCGCAGCCGCGTCCCGGTATCGGAGCCGGGCGGGATCGTCATCGCCACCGGCCCGGCGATGGTTGGCACCTGCACCCGCGCCCCCAGCACCGCCTCGGCGAGGCTGACCGGCAGGTCGAGCTGGATGTCGTCGCCGTCGCGGCGCAGAAACGGGTGCGGCGCGACCCGCACCTCGATCAGCGCGTCGCCGGGCGGCGCACCCTGGCCGAAGCCGGGGCCGCCCTTGCCCTTGAGACGCAACACCTGGCCCGTCTCGATGCCGGGTGGGATCGTCACGTCGAGCCATTCGTCGGGCGACAGCGCCAAGCGCTGCTTGCCGCCCAGCGCCGCCTCAATAAAATCGACGGTCAGCGTGAAATGACGGTCGGGTCCGGGCATCGCGAACCCCTCCCCTGCCCGCGCGCCGCGGCGCGCCCCGCCGCGGCCGAACATCGCGAACAGGTCGTCGAGGTCCTCGACGTTCATCTCGCCCTGCGGCTGGTATTTCCAACCCTGCGCCCCTTCGGCATGCGGGCGGTAGGAATAGCGTGGACGCTCGGCGCCGCTCTCGTCGATCTCGCCGCGGTCGTAGCGCCCGCGCTTCTCGGGATCGGACAGGATGTCGTAGGCCGCGGTCACCGCCTTGAAGCGCGCCTCGGCGGCAGGCTTGCCGGGGTTGAGGTCGGGATGGAACTCCTTGGCGAGCTTGCGGTAGGCCTTGCGGATGTCGTCGGCACTGGCGTCCTTTTTGACGCCCAGCACCTCGTAGGGGGTCTGCGCCATCGCGTGGTGTAGCTCGCGTTAGCGGCGGCGGCGGGAAGCGGCCGCGGCGGCCGCCGGCTCCACATGCACGTTGACGCTGTATTGCGAGCCGCGCCGGTCGATCATCAGATCGACATCGCTGCCGATGCGCGTCAGGCCGATCGTGTTGCGCAGTTGCGTGCCGCTGTGCACCGGGGTGCCGTTGACCGCAACGACCAGGTCGCCGCGTTGCAATCCGGCCTTTTCGGCCGGCGAGCCGGGATCGACGCGGGCAATCACGGCGCCCTCGGTGTGCGCGGTCTTCATCGTCTGCGCCAAATCCGGGGTCAAATCCTGGATCGCGACGCCGATGCGGCCGCGCTTCACTTCGCCGTAGCGTACGAGCTGCTCCATGACCCGGCGCGCCATGTTGATCGGCACCGCGAAGCCGATGCCGATATTGCCGCCGCCGGGCGCCAGGATCGCCGTGTTGATGCCGACGCACTCGCCCTTCAAGTCGACGAGCGGGCCGCCGGAATTGCCCGGGTTGATCGAGGCGTCGGTCTGGATGAAGTCCTCGTAGCCCTCGATGCCGAGCCCGCTGCGGCCGAGCGCGCTGACGATGCCCGAGGTGACGGTCTGGCCGAGGCCGAACGGATTGCCGATCGCCAGCACGAAATCGCCGACCTGCAGCCGGTCGGAATCGCCCATCGGCACGGCCGTCAGCTTGTCGGGCGTGATCTGCAACACGGCGACGTCGGTATCGGCGTCGCGCCCGACCAGCTTTGCCGTGAAGCGCCTGTTGTCCTTGGTGGTGACCTCGATCCGGGTGGCGTTCTCGACGACGTGTCCATTGGTCAGGATATAGCCGCGCGCTGCATCGACGATGACGCCGGAGCCGGTCGCCTGGGTCTCGCGCTCTTCCGGCTTCTGGTTCTGCGGCAGGTCGAAAAAGCGGCGGAAGAACGGGTCCTGCAGCAGCGGGTTCTGCTCGCGCACCCGGCCGCGCACCGCGATGTTGACGACGCCCGGCGTGATGCGCGCCAGCATCGGCGCGAGCGTCGGAACCGCGGCGCCGCCGACTTCCGGGATCGGCGCCGCGGCGAGCGCCGGCGGCGGCTGGGATGCGCAGAGAGCGGCCGCGCCGATCATCGCGAGCGCCGACAAAATCCGTTTCATCGTCGTGAAAAGCCTTGCGGGGACTGCACTGCGCCGTCTGACGGAACGGTGCACGTAACCGAGAGTTTCGCCGCCGCAATATTTAAGGCCGGGCGTCGCGGCTTCAAGCCGCAAGGCGGCCCGGCGCGGTTTGGCAGCAGGCTCCAAAGTCGGCTGCTAACACATTGTTCTCAAGTCTTTTTCTATTGCATCGGAGCGCTGATGGGCGGATGTTTGTTGAAGAAGGAAAGAGCGAACGACCGAAAGGCGACGAACGTGACGCTCTACGAACTGCAACTGCGCGGCTATCGCCTGACGACCGCTGAGATCGTCTATCGCCTGCCCGACCACCCGGCGCTGCTGCAAACCTTCATCTGGCAGAAATTCGACCTCGCCCCCGATTTTCCCGAACTGCACAAATTCCTCGACTTCTGGAAGAGCAACATCGAGGGCCGCCTGCATTCGGTCAATGTCAAGCAAAGCAGCCGCACCGCCGGCAACCGCCTGCGCCACGTCAATCACTCCCTGGCGCTGCATTAGGGTCACCTCCGGTCCAAGGACGTCATTGCGCTTGCAATGACGGCGAGACGCAGCGCCACGCCAAACCCGCGCGATGCGGCTGCCGGGAGGGAGGGCTGTCCGATCGGCGGTTGCCGGGCGCCGCCGGCGCGCGCTATCCAGGTCCGTTCTGCAAGGCCGAACGAGCGGGAAAGGACGCCGCGCGGTGACGGATTCGCGAGGCACGACGAGGCTGCCGGTGACCGAGGCGTCGGGCGGCAGCATCGAGGCGCGCGAGTCGTGGGTCGCCGCGTGGATCGTGCTCGCGCTGTTGTCGGTCTCTTACGGCTCGCCGCTGTTGGCCGTCGTCGGCCTCAAGCCGATCACGCAAGACCTCGGCACGGTGCGCGAGGTGGTGGCGCTGGCCGGTGCGTTGACGTGGCTCGGCACCGGCCTCGGCGGCATCGTCATGGGGCAGGTCGCCGAGCGGCTCGGCATCCGCTTTACGGTGACATTCGGCGCCGTGATGATCGCGGTCGGGCTGACGATCTCGGCCGGCGGCAATCTGTGGGCGATACTGATCGGGCATGCGCTGTTCGTCGGCTTTCTCGGCAACGGCGCGCTCTACCCGCCATTGCTCGTTTATGTCAGCCGCTGGTTCGACCGGCGGCGCGGCACCGCGCTGGCGCTGATCTCGTCCGGCCAGTACATCGCCGGCATGGCGTGGCCGACATTGTTCGAGCACGTCATGTCGAGCTATGGCTGGCGCGCGACGATGGCGGGGTTTGCCGCGGTCGTGCTGGTCGCGGTGCCGATCGCGGCCCTGTTTCTGCAGCGTCCGCCCGCCGCCGCGCTGGCCGGCGACGGCATCGAAACCGCCGGACGGCGCGCCGTGCTCGGCCTGCGGCCCAACGCGGTGCTGACCATACTGGCGATTGCGTCGTTCTGCTGCTGCATCCCGATGGCGATCCCGCAGGGCCATCTCGTCGCGTTCTGCAGCGATGTCGGCATCCCGGCGGCGCAGGGCGCGGCGATGCTGTCGGTTTTCCAGGGCGCCGCCTTCACCAGCCGCGTGTTCTGGGGCTGGCTGGCTGACCGCATCGGCGGGCTGAAGACGGTGCTCGCCGCCTCCTCGTGCCAGGCGGTGGCGATCGCCGCTTTTATGACGACGCAGGACGAGCGCGGCCTGTTCACGATCGCCGCCGCCTACGGCCTCGGCTTCAGCGGCATCATCCCGGCCTATATCGTGGCGATCCGCGAGCTGTTCCCGTCGCGCGAAGCCTCGTGGCGGGTGCCGACCGTGTTGTTCGTCAGCATGAGCGGCATGGCCGTCGGCAGCTGGCTCGCCGGCGCGCTCTACGACCATTTCGGCTTTTACGCCCCGGCCTTCGCCAGCGGCGTATTGTTCAACATCGCCAACCTGGCTCTGGTCGGCTTTCTGGTCCTGCGCCAGCGCTGGTACGGCGCCCTGCGCCCGGCATTGGCTTGAACAGTAGCCCCTCTCCCGCACTGCGGGAGAGGGAGGGGCCCATCGCGCAGCGATGGGAGGGTGAGGGTCTGCGCATGAAAGCCCTCACCCTCCTTCGGGCTGCGCCCTCAGGCACCCTCTCCCGCAGTGCGGGAGAGGGGAATGGACGCTCAGCGGTTGCGGGGCCAGTCGTCGCGCCACAGGAAATCGGGGCCGAGCTGATCAAGGCTCGGGCAGCCGATTTGGCCCATCACCAGGTCGATCTCGGTGCGGAAGATGTCGATCGCCTTTTTGACCCCGGGCAGCCCGCCGGCGACCGCGCCGTAAAGCGTCGGCCGGCCGAAGAACACGAACTCGGCGCCCAAACACAGCGCGATCAATATGTCGGCGCCGCGCCGGACGCCGCTGTCGAGCATCACGGTCAGCTTGTCGCCGACCGCCGCCTTGACCGCCGGCAACACGTCGAGCGAGGCCGGCGCCTGGTCGAGCTGGCGGCCGCCATGGTTCGACACGATGATGCCGTCAACGCCGATCTCCGCCGCACGCAGCGCGTCGGCCGGGTTCATGATGCCCTTGACGATCAGGTTGCGCGGGAACAGCCGACGGTAGCGTTCGAGGTCGCGCCAAGTTTGCGCCGAGGCTGGGGTCTGACCACGGCCGAAGGCGATAACCTCAGCCTTGCTCGCGCCGTTGCCGGCGTGCGGCGCCCAATTGCCCAAGCTCGGGGCGCCGCCGA
>DATEKP010000325.1:0-4245 GCA_035277405.1 Allostellaceae bacterium
GGTGAACTGAAGCCGACTGTTCCACACGCCGCGCGCCGCCCGGGTCAGCATCCCGCGCGTCGGCGCGTCGGTCTCCGGCTCGCGGTCGAGATAGGCGGTGATCTCGACGCTGACGCCGCCCGCCGCCAGCGTCTCGTCGCGCGTCGCCTCGACGCGAAAAACCTCGTAGGCCACGCGGCGTCCTCAGGCGCCGCGGCGCAGCGCGGCCGGGACAAGGCCGAGCGCCAGCATCGCCACGAACAACCAGTCGCCGGCCATCGCGTATAGCGTCGGCGGGGCGGCGGCCGGCAGCTGCACATCGGCATAGGTCACATCGTCGAGACCGGTGCGCGCGGCGACGCGCCCTTCGGCATCGATGACGCCGCTGATGCCGTTATTGGCGACGCGCACCAAGGGCAGCCCCTCCTCGACGGCGCGGGTGCGGGCGATCGCGAAATGCTGGTAGGGGCCGGTGCTGCGGCCGTACCACGCATCGTTGGTGACGTTGAGGATCCAGGCAGGGCGGTTGGCGCGATCGACCACGGCGCCGGGAAAGATCGCCTCGTAGCAGACGATCGGCGACAGCGGCGGCAGGCCCGGCAATGCGATCGTCTCGGGTCCCGGCCCGGCGCTCAGATCGATCGCGCCGGGCGTTATCTTCTTCATTGGCAGCAGGTCGGCGAATGGCATGTACTCGCCGAACGGCACCAGATGCGCCTTGTCGTAGCGGGCGCGGATCGCGCCGGTCGAATCGATCGCCTCGACGCTGTTCCACACCCGTAAGGGGTGAGCGCCGGGCGGCGTCGCACGCAGCGCGCCGGTCAGCACATAGCCGCCCTTCGGGGCGACCGCCGCCACCATCTCGCGATGCGCCGCATCGCGCTCCAAAAAGAACGGCGACGCCGCCTCCGGCCACAGCACAGCCGCCAGCGGATGCTCGGCAGGCGCGCTGCTCAACTCGATCAGGCGCGCGAAATTGGCCTCGGCCGCCGCCGGGTTCCATTTCAACGTCTCCGGGATCGACGGCTGCACGAGGCGCAGCCAGGTCGCGGTCGCCGCGGGCGGCCGCAAGCGCAGACGGAGCGCGCCGGCCGCCGCCGGAACCAGCATCAACAACGCCGCGGCGATTGCCGGCGCCGCCCGCCGGGACCATGTCAGCGGCCCGAGCGAGGCGGCGCCGAGCAACGCCAACAATGACGCCGCGAGCACGGTGATGAAGCTAAGCCCGTAAATCCCGACCCAGGCGGTGCTCTGCAATATCGTCAACGCGCCCGGAAAACCGCCCGACCAGGCATAACCGACGAGGTTCCACGGCAAGCCGGTCAACACATGGCCGCGCGCCCACTCGGCGGCGCTCCACGCGACCGCGAACAGGAAGACGCGGGCGATCGGCGCGAGGCCCAGGCGGGCCGTGGCAAAGCCGGTCAGCCCGAGCGCCGCCGCCGGAAACGCCGACAGCACCGCCGGCAACCCCAGGACAGCGAACGGCAAGGCCCACCAGAACCGCGCGATATCGACGAACAGCGCCGCGGCGATCCAGTACATGCCGGCGACGAAGAACCCGAGGCCGAAGACATAGCCGAGCCGTGCCGAGGCCCACGGACCGGCGCTGCCCTCGTCGAGCCACAGGAGGCCGGGGAACGCGGCGAACACCAGAAAGCTCATGTCGAACGGCGGCATCGCCCCGGCCAGCAGCGCGCCGAACAGAAAGGCGAGGCCGTAGCGCCGCCAGCCAGACTGCGCCGCCAGGTCCTGCGCGAAGCGGCACAGCGGCGTTGCGATGCGGGCGCCGGGCTTGACGCGGAACGCCGAGCCCTCAGGCACTCCCCGCCCCCTTGCCGTCATTGGCGGGCGGCGGCAGACCGCGCACGCGCAGCCGCTTGACGCGGCGGGGATCGGCGTCGAGCACCTCGAACTCGATGCCGCCGGGATGGCCGATCACCTCACCGCGCTTCGGCACCCGCCCGGCCAGCGTGAACACGAGACCCCCCAGCGTCTCGACCGCCTCGTCGTCGCCGGACGGCCGCAGTCTCGTGCCGTGATGCTCCTCGAAAGCCTCGATCGGCAGCCGCGCGTCGGCGATGACGCTGCCATCGGGTCGCTCGATCAGAGTCGGCGCCTCGGCGACGTCGTGCTCGTCCTCGATCTCGCCGACGATCTCCTCGATCAAATCCTCGATCGTCACCAGCCCGTCGATGCCGCCGAATTCGTCCAGCACCATCGCGATATGCGTGCGCGCCTGGCGCATCTGCACCAGCAGATCGAGAATCGGCACCGACGGGGCGACGAACAGCACCTTGCGCAGCAGCCGCTCCAGGCGGCCCGGCCGGCGATCGGCGACCGGCGCCAGCACGTCCTTGACGTGGACGAAGCCGATCACGTCGTCGAGCGTCTCGCGATAGACCGGGACGCGCGAATGGCCGTGCTCGACCATGCATTTGACGACCTCGGCAAACGGCTGGTCAGCGGCGAGCGCGACGATATCGCCGCGCGGCACCATGACGTCGGCGGCGCTCCTGTCGTGCACTTTCAGGATATTGCCGATCAGGAAGCGCTCCTGCGGCGTTATCGGGCTGACCCCTTCGAGCTCGGCGGCGGCGATTACCGCGTCCATCGTCTCGCGCGACCCGCGCGGCCCCCGCGGCTTGCGCAACAGGCGCAACAGGGTGCGCAGCCGCGCCAACGACCCGCCGCCATTGCCTGGCTGGCTGTGCTCAATCTCGCCGCTGCTAGGGGGCGGCTCGCTGTCGCTCATTGGCTCGGGGCGGTCCGGGTTTCCGTTCACATAGTATCAGAGTAGGGGTCCGGCACCCCCAGTCTCGTCAATATCGCCGCCTCGCGCGCTTCCATGACCGCCGCCTCCGCCTCGCTGTCGTGGTCGAAGCCGAGCAGGTGCAGGACGCCATGCACGACGAGATGGCGCAAATGGTCGGCGAGCGGCTTCTTCTGCTCCGCCGCCTCGCGGGCCACGGTCTCGAACGCCAGCACGACATCGCCGAGCAATACCGGTGCGCCGAGCGGCGGCATCGCATCGGCCATCGCAAACGACAACACGTTGGTCGGCGCATCCTTGCCGCGCCACCGCCGGTTCAGCTCGCGCTGCTCATCATCGTCGGTCAGCACGACGCCGACGATCAGCGCCCCGCGCCGCTCGGCCAGCGCCGCCCGCGCCGCCGCCTCGGCCAATGCCGCCGCATCGGGACAGGCGGCGAGCCAGGCCGTGCAAGGGATCGACACTTCGACCTGAAGGCCGCTCGGGGCCGCACACTTACCCTCTCCGCCCTTCAGGGGGGAGAGGGAGGGGCCCAGCGCGCAGCGCTGGGAAGGTGAGGTGGGCATCGGCCGGCGCTCTGGAATCCCCCACCTCACCCCGCCCTCTCCGCCCCGCCATGGTCCAGGGGGGGCGGAGAGGGAATTATCGAGCCGCGCGCGGCGCGGTCGCGGGCTTCGTAGGCGCCGACGATCTTCGCCACCAGCGCGTGGCGCACCACGTCCTTCTCGGTGAAGCGGACGACCGCTACATCACCCACGCCGTGCAATGCCTCGAGCGCGTCGGCGAGGCCGGAGCGCGTGCCGGGCGGCAGATCGACCTGCGTCGGGTCGCCGTTGACGACCATGCGCGAACCCTCGCCGAGCCGGGTCAGGAACATCTTCATCTGCACCGGCGTCGTGTTCTGCGCCTCGTCGAGGATCACGAAGGCGTGCGCCAGCGTGCGGCCGCGCATGAAGGCGAGCGGCGCGACCTCGATCTCGCCGCTGGCGAGCCGCTTCTGCAGCTGGTCGGCCGGCATCATGTCGTTGAGCGCGTCGAAGATCGGCCGCAGATAGGGATCGACCTTGTCGCGCAGATCGCCAGGCAGAAACCCCAGCCGCTCGCCGGCCTCGACCGCCGGGCGCGACAGGATGATGCGCTCGACCTTGCCGGCCATTAAGAGGTCGATCGCGGCGGCGACCGCCAGATAGGTCTTGCCGGTGCCGGCCGGGCCGATGCCGAACACCAGTTCCGACCGCTCCAGCGCCCGCATATAGGCGTCCTGGTTGAGCGAACGGGCATAAATCGTCTTCTTGCGCGTCACGATCTGGGCGGCGGACACCTTGCCCTTGCGCTCCATGGTCGGCAGCGTCAGCTGGTCGTCTGCCGCCACCGCCATGCGCACGGCGCCGTCGACATCGGACTGGGCCATGTTGGCGCCCTTCTGGAGGATGCCGTAGAGGTTGTCGAGCGCGCGCCTGGCCTGCTCGGCCGCGGTCGACGAGCCCTTGATG
>DATEKP010000326.1:0-2019 GCA_035277405.1 Allostellaceae bacterium
CTCGGCGTCGAGCGCCTCCAGCACCGCCTTGATCGTCAAATCCTTGGTGCCGGCGACGGCGCCGGAAAAATCGCGCCAGAAATCGCGCAGCAATTCCTTCCAATCGATCCGCCCGTCCGACACCTCGTCGAGCTGGTTTTCGAGGTCGGCGGTGAAATTGTATTCGACGTAGCGTTCGAAAAAGCTGGTCAGGAACGCGGTGACGAGGCGGCCGCGGTCCTCCGGCACAAAGCGGCGCTTGTCGAGGCGCACGTAATCGCGGTCCTGCAGCACCTGCAGGATCGAGGCATAGGTCGAGGGGCGGCCGATGCCAAGTTCCTCCAGCTTCTTGACGAGGCTCGCCTCGGTGTAGCGCGGCGGCGGCTGGGTGAAATGCTGCGCCGGGTTGACTGCGCCGCGCCGCAGCCCTTCGCGCTCGCGCATGTCGGGCAGACGCCGGTTTTCCTCGTCCTCGGCGTCGTCGCGGTCCTCCTGGTAGAGCTTGAGGAAGCCGTCGAACACGACGACCGAGCCGGTGGCGTGCAGGCGGATCTTGCCGCTCGCATCGGCGATATCGACGCCGACCTGTTCGAGCAGGGCCGAGGCCATCTGGCTCGCCACCGTGCGCTTCCACACCAGCTCGTAGAGGCGGCGCTGGTCGGCGTCGAGATGGCGTGCGACATCGCCCGGCCGGCGTTCCATGTCGGTCGGGCGGATCGCCTCGTGCGCCTCCTGCGCGTTCTTCGCCGGGCTGCGGTAGACGCGCGGCTGCGGCGGCAGATAGCGGCCGCCGAACTCGTTGCCGATCAGCCGGCGCGCCGCGGCGATCGCCTCGCCGGCGATCGCGACGCCGTCGGTCCGCATATAGGTGATGAGGCCGACCGCATCGCCATCGAGCTCGATGCCCTCGTAGAGGCGCTGGGCGATCTGCATCGTCCGGCTGGCGCCGAAGCCGAGCTTGCGCGAGGCCTCCTGCTGCAGGGTCGAGGTCGTAAACGGCGGGAACGGGTTGCGCCGCACCTCGCGGCGCTCGACCGAGGCGACCGCGAATTCGCCGGCTTTCAGGATCGCATCGGCGGCGGCGCGCGCCTTCTGTTCGCTGTCGAGGTCGAAGCGGTCGAGCCGCTTGCCGTCGAGATGCGACAGGCGCGCTGTGAAGCGCTCGCCGGCCTCGGTCTGCAACTCGACCTCGATCGTCCAGTATTCGCGCGGGCGGAACGCCTCGATCTCGGCTTCGCGCTCGCAGACGAGGCGCAGCGCCACCGACTGCACGCGGCCGGCCGAGCGGCTGCCCGGCAATTTGCGCCACAGCACTGGTGACAGCGTAAAGCCGACCAGGTAATCGAGCGCGCGGCGCGCCAGATAGGCATCGACCAGTTCGCGGTCGATCTCGCGCGGCTTCTTGAACGCGTCGAGCACCGCGTTGCGCGTCACCTCGTTGAACACGACGCGCTTGACGTCGATGTCCTTCAGCAGCCGGCGCGCCCGCAAGACCTCGCGCACATGCCACGAGATCGCTTCGCCTTCGCGGTCGGGGTCGGTGGCGAGAAACAGCCGGTCGGCGCCGCGCACAGCCGCGGCGATCTCCTTCAGGTGCTTCTCGGACTTGCCGTCGACCTCCCACGACATTGCGAAGTCGTCGTCGGGCAGCACCGAGCCGTCCTTCGCCGGCAGGTCGCGGACATGGCCGTAGCTGGCGACGACCTTGTAGTCGCGCCCGAGATATTTGTTGATGGTCTTGGCCTTGGCCGGCGACTCGACGACGACGATGTTCATGCACGCAATTCGCGAAAGGGCAGCGCTAAGCCTTGATTAGCGGAGCGAAACCAGGTTGCCGGGATGACGCTCGATGCGGCCGGCGAGTTCCACTTCGAGCAGCAGGGTGGCGACGGCCGCAGCCGACAATTGGCATTGCCGCACCAGTTCGTCAACGGCGACCGGGGTCGGCCCCAGTTTTTCGACGATCAGGTCGAGCGCCATGTCCTCGGACGGCGCCGCCGCCGCCAGCAGGCCGCGCGAGGGCGCCGGCGCCAGCGGCAG
>DATEKP010000327.1:0-2112 GCA_035277405.1 Allostellaceae bacterium
AGTCGCCATCCCCGTGACGTGCGTGTGCGGATCGATGTAGCCGGGCGCCAGGATCTTGCCGGGGTACGTCCGGACCTGCGTCTCCGGCCCGATCATGCCGCGGTTCGATCCGACGTAGGCGATGCGGCCGCCCGCGACCGCCACGTTCGCGGGGTACAGCTCGCCGCTGTACACGTTGAGCAGCGTCGCGCCGTCGAGATACAGATCGGCCGCCCGGCGTCCGGCCGCGACGTCGAGCAGCAGCCGCAGGTCTTCCAGCGTGCGGGTCGTGCGCCTCACGATGGCCCAAGTCTAGCACGCGCCGTAATGACCTGACGGCGGTGTCGCGCGGCCGCGGGCGGCGTTTCCGACGAGGACTTACCGGCGTGCGGCGCCAACACTAGGCGCCGGGATCCGGGGAGGTGGGTATGGACTCACAGCCGCTGTGGAAGCCGGTGCTCGCGGAGTTGATCGGCACGTTCACGCTGATTTTTGCCGGCGCGGGCGCCATCATCGCGAACGAGGCCACGCACGGGGGCGTCAGCCTGCTCGGCATCGCGCTCGCGCACGGGCTCGCGATCGGGGTGATGGTGTCGGCGCTCGGGGTGATTTCAGGCGGCCACTTCAACCCGGCGGTGACGGTCGGCTTTCTCGCAGCGGGACGCATTGCCGCCGCGAGGGCGTCGGCGTATCTGATCGCGCAGCTGGCGGGAGCGACCCTCGGCGGCCTCGCGCTCCTCGCGACGTATCCGAGCGGTCCCGCCGCGGCGGCGCACCTCGGCACGCCCGCGCTGGCGCCGGGGTTGTCGAGCGGCGCGGGCATCCTGTTGGAGGCGATCGGGACTTTCTTTCTCGTGGCGGTGGTCTTCGGGACCGCCGTGCATCCCGGAGCGCCGCGGCTCGGCGGGCTCGCGATCGGCCTGACGATCACCATGGATATTCTGGCGTTTGGGCCGCTGACCGGCGCGGCGGTGAATCCGGCGCGGGCGTTCGGGCCGGCGCTCGTGTCCGGCGCCTGGGCCGATCAGCTCGTCTATTGGATCGGCCCCTTGATCGGAGGCGGTGTGGCCGGCGTGCTCTACGGCGGCGTTTACTTGCCGGCGGCCTCCAAGTAGCGCAGCAGGGTCCGCACCCCGTACCCGGTCCCGCCGAGCGCCACGTACGGCGGACCTTTGCGGTCCTCCGCGAACGCGGGGCCGGCGATGTCGAGGTGCGCCCAGGGGGTCGTTCCGGCGAAGGCGGCGATGAACGACGCGCCGCGCTCGGCGCCCGCTGCCCGGCCGGCCGAGTTCTTGAGGTCGGTGAACTCACCGCGCATCGCCTCGGCGTACTCCTCGTACATCGGCAGCTGCCAGAGCTGCTCGCCGGAGGCCGTCGCGGCGGCCAGCAGGCGGTCGGCGAGCGGTTGATCGTTCGCCATCAGCCCGGCGGTGTGGTCGCCGAGCGCGACGACGCAGGCCCCGGTCAGCGTTGCAAGATCGATGATCTCGCTCACGCCCTCCCGGACGGCGTAAGCGACGGCATCGCCGAGGACCAGCCGGCCCTCCGCGTCCGTGTTGTTGATCTCCACCGTCTTGCCGCCGAGGCCGCGGACGATGTCGCCGGGCCGTGTCGCGCGGCCGCTGATCATGTTCTCCGTGGCGACGGCGATGCCGAGCACACGCACCGGCACCGCGAGCTCCTTCAGGGCGCCCATCGCCCCTAGGACCGCGGCCGCGCCGGCCATGTCGGTTTTCATCGTCGCCATGCCGCTCGCGGTCTTGATCGAGTACCCGCCGGTATCGAAGGTGATGCCCTTGCCGCACAGCGCCACCGTTCGCGAATCCCGCGCGCCGGACGCCGGTTTGTAGTCGAGCACGATGAACTTCGGCGGCTGGTCGCTCCCGGCGGCGACGGCGGCGAAGAGACCCATTCCCATCTTGCGCGCCTCGTCGAGCTCAATCACCCGGCAGCCGAGCCCGTCGCGCTTCGCGATGTCGCGCGCGAGGTCCGCGAGCGCAGCCGGCGTGATGACGTTGGCCGGCTCGTTCACGAGGTCGCGGGCGCGGCACGTAGCAGCGACCGCGATCCCGGCGAGGCCCACCGCGCCTTCGAGCGCCTTGCGATCACCCTGCGCGAGGAGGACCGCGTCGT
>DATEKP010000328.1:0-7464 GCA_035277405.1 Allostellaceae bacterium
TCGACCGGGGTGGCGCCGCGCGGCAAGGCGATCAGATCGCCTTTCGGCGTGAACGCGAAAACCTGGTCCTGGAACATTTCGAGCTTGGTGTGCTCGAGAAATTCCTCGGGGTTGGAGGCGTGATCGAGGATGTCGAGCAGCTCGCGCAGCCAGCGGTACTGCCGACCGTCGATACGACCCGCCTCCTGCTTGTAGATCCAATGCGCCGCGACGCCGAGCTCGGCCACCTCGTGCATGTCGCGGGTGCGGATCTGCACCTCGATGCGCTGCCGCTCGGGGCCGATCACGCCGGTGTGCAGCGAACGGTAATTGTTGAGCTTCGGTGTCGAGATGTAGTCCTTGAAGCGGCCGGGAACCACGTGATAGGCCGAATGGATCAGACCGAGCGCGTGATAGCAGTCGCCGATATCGTCGACCAGCACGCGGAACGCCATGACGTCGGCCAACTGCTCGAACGAGACGTTCTTGCGCTGCATCTTGCGCCAGATCGAATAGGGCGATTTCTCGCGGCCCGAGACGCCGGCGGCAACTCCGCCCTCCTTCAGGGTTGCGGTCAGCTCGGCGACGATGCGCGCGACGATGTCGCCGCCCTGCTCGCGCAGAAAGCCGAGGCGCGCGTTGATGCTGTCGCGCGCGTCGGGATAGAGCTCGCCAAACGCGAGGTCCTCGAGCTGGTCCTTCATCCGGTGCATGCCGATGCGCTCGGCGAGCGGGACGTAGATGTCCATCGTCTCGCGCGCGATGCGGCGGCGCCGCTCGTCGTCCTTGATGAAGCGCAAGGTCTGCATGTTGTGCAGCCGGTCGGCCAGCTTGACCAGCAGAACCCGGATGTCGTCCGACATCGCCAGCACGAGCTTGCGGAAATTCTCCGCCTGCTTGGTCTGGTCCGACTGCAATTCGATGCGCGACAGCTTGGTGACGCCATCGACCAGCCGGGCGATTTCCGGCCCGAAGACGCGCTCGACATCGTCGAGCGTCGCGACCGTGTCCTCGACCGTGTCGTGCAGCAGGGCGGTGACGATCGAGGCGGTGTCGAGCTTCATCTGCGCGAGCAACCCGGCGACCTCGACCGGATGCGAGAAATAGGGGTCGCCCGAGGCGCGCAGCTGGCCGCCATGCACCTTCATCGAATAGACGTAGGCGCGGTTCAGCGCCGCCTCGTCCGCTTGCGCGTCGTACGACTTGACCAGCTCGACCAGTTCGAATTGCCGCATCATGGCAGGGCAGCCTCCGGCCTGCCGAAAGCGGGGCGGCCGGATCGGGCGGCAGGCGAGGCGGCGTGCCGCGTCAGGGTTCTTCGTCCTCGCTGACCTCGCCGTCGGCGAACGGCTGATCGCCGAGCGCGGCCTCCTCTTCGTCCTCGACCGCGAGCATGTCCTCGTCGAGTTCGCCGTCCACCGCCTCTTCGTCGATCTCGTCCTCGCCGATGACTGCGCCGGTCGGTTCGGCGACGCCGAACAGCGCCTGATCGAGCTCCGGCGCCTCCTCGGGCTCGTCCATCTCGATCTGCTTCTGCATGCCGCGCACGAGCGAATCCTCGAGGTGGCGCAGCATCACGGTCTCATCCGCGATCTCGCGTAGCGCGACGACCGGGTTCTTGTCGTCATCGCGATCGACCGACAGCGGCGCGCCCGACGTGATCTCGCGCGCGCGCTGCGCCGCGAGCAGCACCAGCTTGAAGCGGTTCGGCACCTTCACCACGCAATCTTCGACCGTTACGCGCGCCATTCCCCGATCCCTATCCGCTTACGGAAGATAAGGAATATATGGTTCGCGGCGCGCTGCGGCAACAGCGGCGCCCCGGCAAATGCTCCGTGATCCGGCGCCCGGCAAACGGTGTCCGGGTTGCGGCTCTCGGTGCAGGCCGGTATTATACGCCGGTGGGGCTGAGCAGACGCCCCGTCAGACGGCACGCCGTCCAAGCTCTGCGCCGACTCGCTATTGGCGAGGAGAGCGCGCATGGACGGACAAAGCTCGGCCACCTTTCCAATCTGCCCGCTATTCGATCCGATCGGCGGCGCGATGGGCTCCGCCCGCCGGAGCGCCGTCGGATGAGCGCGGAACCCGCTGCGCACCCCCCGCGACCCGCGCCGCAGCGCCGGCCGCTGCGCGAGATCGTCCTTTATTTCCTGCGCCTCGGCACCCTCGGCTTCGGCGGGCCTGTGGCGCTGTGCGGGCTGATGGAAAAGGAGCTGGTCGGCGACAAGGGGTGGCTCTCGAAGGAGGAGATGCGCGACGCGATCGCGGTGTCGCAATCGCTGCCCGGGCCGTTGGCGATCCAGGTCGGCATCTTCGTCTCGTACCTGCGCGGCGGGTTCTGGGGCGCGTGGGCCGGCGGCTGGGCCTTCATCCTGCCGAATTTCGTGATCGTCGCGGCGCTGGGCGCGCTCTACGTGCATTTCGGCGGCCTCGGCTGGATGACCGCGATCTTCTACGGCGTCAGCCCGGCGGTCATCGCGCTGATTCTGCATTCGTGCTGGCGGCTCGCCAAGCTCGGCATGGAAGACCGGTCGCAATGGGCGATGGCGGCGGTGTGCTTTGTGGTCACAATCTGGCTGCAGGCGGAAGTCGCGATCCTGTTCGTCGGCGCCGGCATCCTTGGCATCCTGCGGTACGGCTCGCTGTTTCGCGGCGGTATGCCGCCGGCCGCCGGCCTTTTCGCGGCATTGCCGATCGGCATCGGCACGGCGAAGGCGCCGACCGCTTCGATCCTCGGCCAATTGCTCGGGTTCTTTCTCAAGGCCGGCAGCCTGACCTTCGGCAGCGGTCTCGTCATAGTGCCGTTTCTCGAAAAAGGCCTCGTGCAGCAGACCGGCTGGCTCAATGGCCGCGAATTCCTGGTGGCAGTGGCGATCGGCATGCTGAGCCCGGGGCCGGTGGTCATCACCGCAACCTTCGTCGGCTATCTGGTGGCGGGCTTCTGGGGCTCCCTGGTCTCGACCGTCGGCATCTTCCTGCCGTCCTTCATCCTGATCCTCGCGGTGGCGCCGATCCTGGTGCGGCACCGCGGCAACCCCAACGTGCAGGGCTTTGTCAAAGGCGCCTACGCGGCGGCGATCGGCACGATCCTCGGTGCCTGCGTCCTGCTCGGCAAGATCGCGATCGGCGACTGGCTGACCGCGCTGATCGCGGCCGGCAGCCTCGCCGCGCTGTTCCGGTGGAAAGTCAGCAATCCACTTCTGGTCGCAGCGACGGCCGTGATTGGCCTGATCGCTTTCCCACTGCTGCAACCGGCCTGGATTTTCGTCAAGTAAAGGGAGACCGCCGCTTCGACCACTCTGATCATGGGAGAAACGGAACGATGTCTACGCTTGCAAAATTGGTCCTGATCGCGCTCGCCGCCGCGTGGGCGGGGTCGGCGGGCGCCGCCGACGGCAACTGGCAGCGGGTCGGCGAGGCGCTCGGCAAACCCGGCACGGAGCTGCCCGGCGGCATTTACAAGGTCTCGCTGCCGCGCACCGATATCCACGCGACGCTCGACGGGGTGGCATTACAGCCGGGCTTTGCACTTGGCGGCTGGCTCGCCTTTGCGCCGATGGGCGGCAGCAGCATGGTCATGGGGGACCTCGTGCTGACTGAGGACGAGGTGAACCCGGTCATGGCGAAGCTGCTGGCCGGCGGCATCCGGGTCACGGCGGTGCACAACCATCTGCTGCGCAACCGGCCGTTCACGATGTACATGCACGTCCTCGGCAAGGGCGATCCGGCCAAGCTCGCGAGCGTGCTGCACACGGCACTGGCCGCCAGCCATACGCCGCTCGCGCCGGCCGCGTCCGGCAGCTCCCAGCCCGCGGCCAATTCGGCGCCTCCGCCGAAGCTCGATCTCGATACCGCGGCGCTCGACCGCGCGATCGGCGCCAAAGGCAAAAGCAACGGCGGCCTCTACCAGTACAGCATCGCGCGCGCGGCGCCGGTGACCGAGGAGGGGATGCGGGTGCCGCCGGCGATGGGTTCGGCGCAATCCGTCAACTTTCAGCCGACCGGCGGCGGCAAGGCGGCGATCACCGGCGATTTCGTGCTGACCGCGCAAGAGGTCGCGCCGGTCATGCAGGCATTGCGCGACGGCGGCATCGAGGTAACGGCGCTGCACAACCACATGCTCGACGAGCAGCCGCGCCTGTTCTTCATGCATTTCTGGGCGGATGACGACGCCGCGAAGCTGGCACGCGGCATCGGCGCCGCCCTCGGCCATGTCGCGATCGCCAAGCAATGAGGATGGCGGTTAGCGGGATTCTGGCCGCCGCCATGGTCATGCCGCCGGTCGGCGCCGCGGGCCGGACCGCGCCGGCGCCGCTTGTGCTCGAGGCAAAAATCCCGCTCGGGGATGTTGCCGGCCGCATCGATCACCTCGCCATCGATACCGGGCGCCGGCGGCTGTTCGTGGCGGAACTGGGCAACGACAGCCTCGGTGTGGTCGATCTCCAGGCCGGCAAGAGGCTGCGTACAATTTCCGGTCTTTCCGAGCCGCAGGGCGTCGGCTACGAAGCCGCGACCGATACCGTCTACGTCGCGAATGGCGGCGATGGGTCGGTGCGCGTATTGCGGGCCGCCGACCTGTCGCCCGTCGGCCGCATCGAGCTCGGCAAAGATGCCGACAACGTCCGCGTTGATGCCGCGCGCGGCCGGGTGCTGGTCGGATACGGCGATGGCGCGATCGCCGTCATCGACCCGCGCAGCCGCACGAAACTCGCCGATATCCGGCTCAAAGCGCATCCCGAGAGTTTCCAGATCGACCCTACAGGCAAGCGCGTTTTCGCGAACTTGCCTGAGGCGCAGCAGATCGCAGTCGCCGATCTGCCGAATGGCAACGCCGTCGGCAGCCTGCCGACGCAGGGGTACCGCGCGAACTACCCGATGGCGCTCGATCCCGAGGGGCACCGGCTGATCGTGGCATTCCGCAGTCCGGCGCGGCTGCTCGTCATCGCGATCGATGACGGCACCGTGGTCGCCGATCTCGCGACCTGCGGCGATGCCGACGACGTGTTTGTCGATGCGAGGCGCCGCCGCATCTACGTGAGTTGCGGAGCGGGTGCCGTCGATGTGTTCGAGGCGCGCGACGGCGGCTACCGCAGCATCGGGCATATCGGGACTGCGCCCGGTGCGCGCACGTCGCTGTTCGTGCCCGAGATGGACCGGCTTTTTGTCGCGGTGCGCGCCGCCGGCCGCGAGCCGGCGGCGATCTGGGTGTTCCGGCCGGCTCCGTGAGGCCGCCGGCACCCGGCCGGCCGCTTAGAGCGGTGTCCGACGATGCGATCCCCGCGCATTCGCCATGCCCGGCCTTGAGCCGGGCATCGGCCCCAGCCAGCCCGGAATGCGCCGGTGGCGGGCAGATGGCCGGGTCAACCCCGGCCATGACGAAGGTAAGATTCGATCTAAGCCAATACGGCTCTGGGCACCGCTTCAGATTTGCCGGAAGAAGCTGTGATGGCGCTCGGTCGTGTGCGGGCGGATTTTGGGCGCCCAGTCGCCCCATTCGCCCTTTTCCTTCCAGGCCGGGCTGTCCACCACGTCTGGCGAGTCGATCTCGTAGATCGCCAGGTACTTCTGCATCTTGGGATCGTTGGTCTTTTCCAGCCGGTAGCGGGTCACGTTGCGAACCCCCGGCACCTGGCGCAGCATCGGTACGTGCTCCGTGTCGTAGACGCGGTTGAACTCGGCTTCGTGCTCGGCCGGAATGTTCATCTGCACGACGTAGATGTAGGGCATGGGGCTTCCTCTCCTGGCTTGCGCGCGGGGATACAAGTAAACCGCCGCCGTGAATCACCGTAAATCTAATCCGTCAACGCGCGCTCGGCGGCGGTCAGCGGCAGGTCGAGATCGTGTGCGACGGCGGGGTGGGTCAAGAGGCCCCGGCAGGCGTTGAGGCCGTTGCGCAGGTGCGGGTCGTCAGACATCGCGCGCCGCCAGCCGCGGTCGGCGATTGCCAGCACGAACGGCAGGGTCGCGTTGTTGAGCGCGACGGCCGAGGTGCGCGCGACCGCGCCCGGCATGTTGGTGACGCAATAATGCACGACGCCTTCGTCGACATAGGTCGGCGCAGCATGGGTCGTCGGCCGGCTCGTTTCGATGCAGCCGCCTTGGTCGATCGAGATGTCGACGATAACCGAACCCGGCTTCATCGCGCGCACCAGCTCGCGGCTGACCAGCTTCGGCGCCGCCGCCCCCGGCACCAGCACGGCGCCGATCAACAGATCGGCGGCGACCACCTCGCGCTCGATCGTCTCGACCGTCGAGAACAGCGTGTGGAGCTGCGAGCCGAACTGCATGTCGAGCTCGTAGAGCCGCGGCAGCGAGCGGTCGATGACCGTGACGTAGGCCTCCACCCCCATCGCCATGCGCGCGGCATTGGTGCCGGAAACGCCGCCGCCGAGGATCACCACCTTGGCCGCGGCGACCCCCGGCACGCCGCCCAACAGGATGCCGGCGCCGCCCTGCTCCTTTTCGAGACAATGCGCGCCGACCTGCACCGACATGCGCCCCGCCACCTCGCTCATCGGCGCCAAGAGCGGCAGGCCGCCATATCGGTCGGTCACGGTCTCGTAGGCGATCGCCACCGCGCCCGAACGCAAGAGGCCCTCGGCGACCGAGCGGTCGGCCGCCAGATGCAGATAGGTGAACAGGATCTGGTCTTCGCGCAGCGCGGCGATCTCGGCCGGCTGCGGTTCCTTGACCTTGACGATCATCTCGGCGGCGGCGAACAGGTCGGCGGCGCGCGCTAGAATCTCGGCGCCGGCCGCCTCGTACGCGCGGTCGTCGAAGCCGATGCCGCCGCCGGCGCCGCTCTCGACCACGACCTTGTGCCCGTGATGCACCAGCTCGCGCACGCTGCCCGGGACGAGGCCGACCCGGTACTCATGCGTCTTCACCTCTTTCGGAACGCCGATCAGCATCGTTCAGCCCCAGCCGGCACGCACGCCGAGCGGCATCATAGCGCGCGCGTGCCGTGAACGCGCTAAGTTGACGCAACCAATCTGCCCGGACTGCTGCGATGGCGCGCCCGATCATCATCGACACCGACCCCGGCATCGACGACGCGGTGGCGATCCTGTTGGCGCTGGCTTCGCCCGAGCTGTCGGTCGAGGCACTGGTCGCGGTCGCCGGCAACCTGCCGCTGGCCGCGACGGCGGCCAATGCGCGCGGCATCGTCGAGTTGGCCGGATGCCCCGAGCTGCCGGTTTACGCCGGCTGCCCGCGCCCGCTCGGCCCGACCGAAAGGCGGGCGGACAGCGCGCATGGCGAGGGCGGCCTCGGCGATCTGGTGCTGCCGCCGCCCGATATGCCGCCGCGCCCGGAGCATGGCGTGTTTTTCCTGATCGAGAGGCTGCGTCGCGCCGCTCCCGCCAGCGTCACGCTGTGTGCGCTCGGGCCGCTGACCAATATCGCGACGGCCCTCGTCATGGCGCCGGAGATCGCCGGCGCAGTTTCAGAGCTGGTGGTCATGGGCGGCGGCACGCACGGCAACAT
>DATEKP010000329.1:0-5925 GCA_035277405.1 Allostellaceae bacterium
CGGATCAGCGGATTGAGCATACGCCCGACATCATCCCGCTCGACGGCCCGCCGCCGCGCCATGTTGCCGCGCCGCCGGCGCCACGCGACGAGCCGAGTGCCGCGCAGGAGGCGCGCGCCGAAGCCGGCCCCGAGCCGGCCGTGCATCACGAGCGTTTTGGCTGGCCGGTGCATGGCCGCATCGTCGAGGGTTACGGTAAGGCGCCGGGCGGCACCCGCAACGACGGCATCAACATCGCCGCGCCGCAGGGCACGCCGGTCAAGGCAATCGACGACGGCACCGTGGCCTATGCCGGCAACGAGCTGCGCGGCTACGGCACCCTCGTGCTGATCAAGCATTCCGGCGGCTGGATTTCCGCCTATGCGCATTGCGAGGATCTGCACGTCAAGAAGGGAGACCGGGTCAATCGCGGTCAGGTCATCGCCAAGGTCGGCGCGACCGGCGGGGTGAGCCAACCGCAGCTGCATTTCGAATTGCGCCGCGGCAAGGAGCCGGTCGATCCGCGCGAGTTTCTCGGAACCGCGCCGAGCGCCGCCACCGGGGCCGACAGCCGCGCGGGGTGACCCGGGAACTGCGCGCGCCCGGATTGCTTCGTCGCTGTGCTTCTCGCAATGACAGCAAACAGGCGTCATTGCGAGCGCAGCGAAGCAATCCCGATAAAGCCGTCTACATCAGCGGCTTGCCGAGGCGGCCGGCGAGGTCCTGGATGAATTGCCAGGCAACGCGGCCCGAGCGCGCGCCGCGCGTGATTGCCCATTCGCCGGCCTCGGCCTTCAGCCGGTCGTCCGCCAAGGCGAGGCCGAAATGCGCGGCATAACCGCGGACGATCGCCAGATAAGTGTCCTGATCGACATTGTGGAAACCGAGCCACAGACCGAACCGGTCCGACAGCGACACCTTCTCCTCGACCGCCTCGGCCGGGTTGATCGCGGTCGAGCGCTCGTTGTCGATCATGTCGCGCGGCATCAAATGGCGCCGGTTCGAGGTGGCGTAGAGCACGACATTGCCGGGCCGCCCCTCGATGCCGCCCTCGAGCACCGCCTTCAGCGATTTGTAGCTGGCGTCGTTCTGATCGAACGACAGGTCGTCGCAAAAGAGCAGGCAGCGTCGCTCGCTGCCGCGCACCAGCGACAAGAGGCGCGGCAGGCTCGGGATGTCTTCGCGGTGAATTTCGACCAACGCCAAGGCGCGCGGGCGCGCGTCGTTGATCGCCGCGTGCACGGCCTTGACGAGGGCGCTCTTGCCGGTGCCGCGCGCGCCCCACAGCAGCACGTTGTTGGCCGGCAGGCCGCGCGCGAAGCGCTCGGTGTTGTCGTAGAGGATGTCGCGCACCCGATCGATGCCGCGCAATAGCGCCAGCGGCACGCGATTGACGCTGGCCACCGGCTCCAGCCACTCGCGCTCGGCATGCCACACGAAGGCGTCGGCGGCGCCGAGGTCGTTCTGAGCGGCACCGTTCGGCGCGAGCCGATCGAGCGCGTCGGCGACGCGGCGCAACAGCGGGAGGAGATCGTCCTTGGCCATCGGGCCGCGGACATAGCACAGCGCGGCATCGCGGGAAAACGCGCGAAGTGTCCGAGCATTGCCCTTTCTCTGGGCATCGCGTACCAATGGGCGCCGCCCGGCAGCGTCCCGAAGCCGCTTGCCCTCTGCCCGACGGCGCCCCATTTCGAGGTCGATGCCGATGTTGATTTCGCCGGCCTTCGCCCAAGCCTCGGGCGGTGGTCTTCTCGATCAAAGCGCGATGGTCCAGTTTCTGCCGCTGGTCCTGATCTTCGTCGTGTTTTATTTCCTGCTGATCCGGCCGCAGCATAAAAAGCAGAAGGACCACCGAACGATGCTCGACGCGCTGCGGCGCGGCGACCGCGTCGTCACCGGCGGCGGCATCGTCGGCACGGTGTCGCGCGTCGTCAGCCCCGAGGAGGTCGAAATCGATATCGCCGCGGGGGTGCGCGTGCGGGTCGTGCGCAGCACGATCACCTCGGTCGTGGCCAAGCCCGACCCGGCGGCGGCGCGCGAGGCGGCGCGCGAGAAGGACGCCGCGCGCGAGAAAGAGGGCGCGCGCGGCAAGGCCAAGGAGCCGGCGCGCAGCGAAGCCGACAAGGTGTGATGGCGCGTACCCGCGGCGTCGGGAGCCCGAAAGCATAACGCATGCTGTATTTCGCCCAGTGGAAGGTGCTGCTGATCTGCGCGGTGTGCGCGCTCGGCGTGATCCTCAGCGTGCCCAACCTGTTCGGCGCCAAGCAGCTGGTTCACGTGCCGGATTGGCTGCCGCACAAGCAGGTGGCGCTCGGCCTCGATTTGCGCGGCGGCTCCTACCTGTTGCTCGAGGTCGATGTCGCGGCGGCGCAGCGCGACCACCTCAACAGCGTCGTCGAAAGCGTCCGCAACGCGCTGCGCAACGCGCGCATCGGCTACACCGGGCTCGACGTCAAGGGCGATGCGATCGTCTTCTCGATCCGCGATCCCGGCCAGATCGAGCCGGCGCGGCAGGCGCTCCTCAAGATCGACCCCGACCTCACCGTCAACATCGCCGGCGACGGCGCCGGCACGATGACGTTCGGCACGGTCGCAACCGAAACGCAGCGCCGCCAGGCGGTCGAGCAGTCGATCGAGATCATTCGCCGACGCATCGACGAGACCGGCACCAAGGAGCCGACGATCCAGCGCCAGGGCGCCGACCGCATCCTGATCGAACTGCCCGGCGTCGATAATCCCGAGCACGTCAAGTCGCTGCTCGGACGCACCGCCAAGCTGACCTTTCAGCTGGTCGATACGACGACGACGGTCGAAGACGCGCGGCGCGGCCGCATGCCGCCCGGCGACGAGATCCTGCCGGCGCAGGAGGGGCGGGGCAACCAGCAGGGGCCGGCCGCCTATCTCGTGCACCGCCGGGTCATGGTCGGCGGCGATATGCTGACCGATGCGCAGGCTACCTTCCAGGACAACCAGCCGGTCGTCAGCTTCAAGTTCGACGCCGCCGGAGCGCGCCGCTTCGGGGACGCGACGCGCGAGAATGTCGGCAAGCCTTTCGCGATCGTGCTCGACAACAAGGTGATCAGCGCGCCGGTCATCAAGGAGCCGATCCTCGGCGGCAGCGGCATCATCTCCGGCAGCTTCACGGTGCAGTCGGCGAGCGACCTGGCGCTGCTGTTGCGCGCCGGCGCGCTGCCGGCACCGATCCATGTCCTGGAAGAGCGCACGGTGGGCGCCCAGCTCGGCGCCGATTCGATCCATGCCGGCACGGTCGCCAGCATCGTCGGCGTCGCCCTCGTCGCGGTTTTCATGGTGCTGTTCTACGGGCTCTTCGGAATCTTCGCCGACATCGCGCTGTTCTTCAATCTGTGCCTGATGCTGGCGGCGCTGTCATTGCTCGGCGCGACGTTGACATTGCCCGGCATCGCCGGCATCGCGCTGACGATGGGCATGGCGGTCGATGCCAACGTCCTGATCTACGAGCGCATCAAGGAGGAGGTGCGCGGCGGGCGCTCGCTCTTGTCCTCGCTCGAAGCCGGGTTCACCCGCGCCTTCGGCACGATCCTCGACAGCCACGTGACGACATTGGTCGCCGGCGTGCTGCTCTATTGGCTGGGGTCGGGGCCGGTCAAAGGCTTCGCCGTGACCCTCAGCATCGGCGTCCTGACCTCGCTGTTCTCGGCGATCCTGGTGACCCGGCTGCAGATCGTGACCTGGGTGCGCCAGTCCCGCCCCAAACTGATCCCGCTGGAATGATTGAACGGTGCCCCCCACTGAAATCCCCTTGCCCGGGTTTGCCCCGGGCATCCACGTCTTTGCTGTCGAGCACGAGACGTGGATGGCCGGGTCAAGCCCGGCCACGGGGTGTTGGAAAGAAATTGTGACCGAGCGCCGATGAAACCGCTGATCGTCATCCGGCACGTGCCGAACATCGATTTCATGCGTTGGCACCTGTTCGGCTTTGTCTTCTCACTGGCGCTGACGGCGGTGACGATCGGCTTGTTCTTCACCGTCGGCCTCAATTACGGCATCGATTTCGTCGGCGGCACGCTGATCGAGGCGCGCACGACCAACGGCCCGGCCGATCTCGCCGCGATGCGCGGCAAGCTCGATTCGCTGCATCTCGGCGAAGCCTCGCTGCAGCAGTTCGGCAGCCCGACCGACGTCTTGATCCGCCTGCCGCAGCAGGCGGGCGGCGACCAGGCGCAGATGAACGCGGTCAAAAAGGCGCAGGCGGCGCTCGGACCCGACGTGCAGTACCGCCGCATCGAGGTGGTCGGCCCGACAGTCGGCAGCGAGTTGATCCGCGCCGGCGTGCTCGCGACGGTGCTGGCGCTCGGTGCGATCCTCCTTTACGTGTGGTTCCGCTTCGAGTGGCCGTTCGGCGTCGGCGCAACGATCGCAACGCTGCACGACGTGATCACCACCGTCGGGCTGTTCGCGGTGCTGCAGCTCGAATTCGATCTGACGACGCTGGCCGCGATCCTGACGATCGCCGGCTATTCGATCAACGACACGGTGGTGATCTACGACCGGGTCCGCGAATCGATGCGCAAGCACCGCACGATGGCGTTCCGCGAGCTGATCAACCTGGCGCTCAACGAGACCTTGTCGCGCACGATCCTGACCGTCAGCACCGTGGCGCTCGCCGTGCTGTCGCTGCTGTTCTTCGGCGGCGAAGTGTTGAAGGGGTTCAGCATCGCGATGCTGTGGGGAATCGTGATCGGCACTTATTCATCGCTCTTCATCGCCGCGCCGATCGTCTACTACATCCAGCCTAACCGGCGGGCCGTCGCCAAAGGCGCCGAGGCCCCGCCGAGCCGGGCCGAGCGCGCCTCGCGCTGAGGCGGGCGCCGTGGAGCTGACCCAGGTCGCCGCAGCCGGCCGCCAGGTCATCGAGCGCTACGGGCCGAGCGGGTTTCGCGTCAGCGGCACGATCTACCTTGGCCCGGTGTTGGTGTTCCCCGAGCAAACCCTGGCCTGGGCAAACGCAGCGCCGACCGCCGAAGCGCTGGCGCCGGTCATCGCGCATGGCGGGGTCGAGCTGTTGCTGCTCGGGCTCGGCCGGCGCATGACGCCCGTAACTGCATCGTTGCGCGCGGCGCTGAAGGCGAACGGCACCGCGGTCGAGGCGATGGACACCGGCGCGGCCTGCCGCACCTACAACCTGCTGCTCGCCGAGGACCGCCGCCTCGCCGCGGCATTGCTGCCCCCGGTGTAAGGAACCGCGGCGGCCCTTGCGTTACGCGAAGGCGAGGTTGATGCGCCGGTTCTGCCGCCCCTTGCTCTCGATCTTGCCGATCGCGATCGGGCCGATCTCGGCGGTGTTGCGGATGTGTGTGCCGCCGCACGGCTGCAGATCGACGAGGCCGTCCGGCCCGCCGATCTGCATCAGGCGAACTCGCCCGGCACCCGATGGCGGCTTGACCGACATCGTACGCACGAGCTCGGGGTGGGCCGCCAGTTCGTCGTCGCCGATCCAGCGCGCCACGACCTCGTGCCCGGCGGCGATCAGCGCGTTGAGCCGCTCTGCGATCGCCTCCTTGTCGAGGTTTGCGCCCGGCACGTCGAAATCGAGCCGGCCCCTGCCGTCGGCGACCTGGCCGCCGGTCACCGCCCCCGGTACCACAGCGCACAGCAGGTGCAGGCAGGTATGCATGCGCATCAGCCGGTGCCGGCGATCCCAGTCGATCTCCGCGCTGACCCCGGTTCCCGGCGCGGGCAGCGGCGCACCCGCCGCCGGCACGTGGACGATCTCGTCCGGCGCCGCGCCCTTGCGCGTATCGACGATCGCGATCGTTTCGCCCGACGCGAGGCGCAACACGCCGGTATCGCCGGGCTGGCCGCCCCCGGTGGGGTAGAACACGGTGCGATCGAGCCGGATGCCGTCGGCATCGGCCGTGACGACCCGCGCCCGGCAGGCGCGGGCATAGGCATCCTCGCGGAACA
>DATEKP010000330.1:0-2897 GCA_035277405.1 Allostellaceae bacterium
TTTTCGCCACTGCCGGCTTCGTTGAGCGCTGCGCGCCCGAAGACCCCCTTTCGCGTGGTCCGCGTGTCCTTTGTGTCCTCTGCGTTAAAAGCGTTCTCTTTTTTCTCATCGAGGCGGCGGAAATGGCGTTCAGCGATCTGACGACGCTCGACGATGTCAAGGTCTGGCTGAAGACCGGCCAGAATGCCTTTCCCGACACCGACGACGCGCTGTTGACCCGGCTGATCGGGGCGGCCAGCCAGTTCATCCAGAACTGGCTCGGTCGCCAGATCGCTTCCGGCGACTGGCTGGAGGTGCGCGACGGCACCGGCGGCACTCGGCTCGTCTTTGCCAGCACGCCAGTCAGCGCGGTGCTGTCTTTGTCGATCGACGGCCTTGCGATCCCGCCGGCGCCGGACGACGGCGGTTTTGGCGCCGGCTACGTCTTCACGCCGAGCGAGCTGGCGTTGCGCGGCTATGTGTTCACATGCCGGACGCAGAACGTCATCGTCGCCTACACGGCCGGCTATGCAACGACGCCGCCCGACATCGCCCAGGCCTGCATCGAAATGGTGTGCCGGCGCTATCGCGAGCGCAGCCGCATCGGCGAAAGCGGGCGCAGCATAAGCGGCGGCGAAGCGGTGACGTTTTCGCCGCGCGATCTCGGTGCCGACATCAGGCTGCTGCTGGCGCCGTACCGCATCGTCGCCCCGGCCGCCGGCCCGGCCCGCCGCCCGGCTCCGACCGCGACCGACCCGCTGCTGTTGGCGGCGACGCTGTGATCGCGCGCGAGCCGATTTACGCGGCGCTGTTCGCGCTCGCCGCCGGCGCTGCCGATTTCGTGACGGCCGAGCGGCGCCTGCGCCATTGGAGCGAGGTCGCGCCGGCCGAGCAGCCGGCCCTGTTTATGCGCCAGCGCGGCGAGGGGGCGAGCGTACCGACATTGGGGGCGCCGGCGGTGTGGAAGCTCGCGGTCGAGCTCTACGTCTATGCCCATTCCGGCGATCCCTACACGGCGCCGACAAGCATCCTCAACCCGCTGATCGATGCTGTCGAGGCCGCGTTGGCGCCGCCGTCGGCGACCGGCGTGCAGGATCTCGGGCTGCCGGCGATGGTGCGCCACGCCTACATCGCCGGCCGGCTCGTCGCCGACGAAGGGTTATTGCGCGACCAGGCGGTCGCGATCGTCCCGATCGAAATTCTGTGTCTCTAGATCGACTGCCATCTCGGTACGCCCATCTCTCCGTCACCCCTGCGAAAGCGGGGGTCCAGGGGCGGCCGCTCGTCGCTGACACTGGATTCCCGCTCGCGCGGGAATGACGGTGCCAAAACGCAATAACATATTCTCACACGGAGTGATCCGACATGCAGCTCGCTTTCGGCGCCGGGGCGCTGTGGGGCAACCGCACCGACGCGACCGGGTCGGGCATCGGCCCCGACCAGTTCGCGATCCTGCAGGACGTGCAGATCGATTGGGACTGGACGACGCGCGAACTGTGGGGCCAGTTCCAATTCCCGCTCGACATCGCGCGCGGGCAGGGCAAGATCACTGGCCGCGCCAAATTCGCCCGCATTTTCGGAGCGATCTACGGCGATCTGTTCTTCGGCCAGACGCCGGCCTCGGGCCAGCTGACAGTTGCGGAAAACGAGGCCGCGGTCGTGCCGGCCACCGGCCCCTATACCGTCGCCGTCGCCAACGCCGCCAATTTCTCCGACGATCTCGGCGTGTTTTATGCCAGCGGCAACAATGCCGGCAACCGCTTCACGCGGGTGACGACGGCATCGGCCGCCGGCCAATATTCGGTTAATTTGGCGAGCGGCATTTACACCTTTGCCGCCGCCGATGCCGGGGCGGTCCTCTTTGTCAGCTATCTCTACAACACCGGGTCCGGCAAGAAACTGGCGCTGACTAATCAGCTGATGGGCTACACGCCGACCTTCAAGGCCACGTTCTACACTACCAAGACGACGCAGGGCGTACCGGCCGGGCTGACCTTGGTGCTGAACGCCTGCACCGCGACCAAACTGTCACTGCCAACCAAAACCGACGATTACGAAATCCAGGAGTTCGATTTCAGCGCCTTCGCCGACCCCACCGGCGCCATCGGCACGCTGTCGGTCAACGAGTAGCGGCAGCCGGGGGACATAAATGGCAGAAACAATCACGCTCGGTGGCCGGAGTTTCGAGGTCCGGCCGCTGAAGCTCGGGCAATTGCGCCATGTGCTGGACGCGCTCGATGCGGTCGCCGGCAAAACCGGCGGCGGCCTGATCGAGGCCGCAGCGCAGGTCGTCGCCGCCGGGCTCAAGCCGGGCTATCCCGAAATCAGTCACAAAGCGCTGCTCGATCTCGAAGCCACCACCGCCGAATTGAACGCCGCGGTCGCCGCCGTGTTGCGCGTCGCGGGGCTCGCGCCAGCGGGGGAAACGCAGCCGGTGGCGAACGCAAAGGCGCTCCCTGCGGCGGACTGAGGGAGCAGCTCGGCGCCGTCTACGGCGCTCTCGCCACCGGCTGCGGCTACTGCTACCGCGATATCGACCGAATGACGCTGGCCGAGGCCGGCGAGATTTTCGCCTATTGGGAACAGAACCCGCCGGCGCACCTGCTGCTGCAGGCGATCGCCCGCCTGCTCGGCTGGGCGCCTGCTTCCGAATCCGCACCAAGCGAGACGCTGGCCGCTGCGCCGCCGCCCGGCCTCGCCGTGGCGCGCGGCGGCGATCTCGGCATGCCGGCGCCGCTCGATGCTGAAGCGTTGCGGGCCAGAAACCGCGAGCGCGCGCTCGCCATCGCGCATCGCAATTCGGCATTTAACAAGAGGTGACATTTGGCTGACGAAATCGGTTTTGGCAGTGGCTCCCGCGATTCGATCGCCGGCCTCGACGCGCTGCGCCAGGCGGCCGACGCGGCGGAGGCACCGGC
>DATEKP010000331.1:0-5305 GCA_035277405.1 Allostellaceae bacterium
AAAATCGAGGCGGCGTTCGCCCACGTCTTCCTCGAATACGCCGAGCTCTTGCTGTTCCTCTTGGTGGCGATGACCTACGTCAACGCGCTCGAGGAGCGGCGCGTGTTCGACGTGCTGCGCGCCCGGCTGGTGCGCGCCGGCCTCGGCTACCGCGCCCTGTTCTGGGTGACGGGCGGCCTGGCATTTGTCATTTCGCCGATCGCCGACAATCTGACGACGGCGCTCGTCATGTGCACGGTCGTGCTGGCGCTCGGGGCCGGGGCGCCGCGCTTTGTGCTGCTCGGCTGCGTCAATATCGTCGTCGCGGCCAATGCCGGCGGCGCGTTCAGCCCGTTCGGCGACATCACGACGCTGATGGTGTGGCAGCGCGGCCTCGTCGATTTCCTGGATTTTTTCCGGCTGTTCGTGCCGTCGCTGGCGAATTTCCTGGTACCGGCGGCGTTGATGCATTTCGCCGTGCCGCGCGGCAGGCCGCCGCCGCGCCAGGAGGCGGTGCGGCTGAGGGTCGGCGCGCGGCGCATCGCGGTGCTGTTTCTCGCGACGATTGCCAGCGCCGTCGCGGCGCGCAGCCTCTTCGGCCTGCCGCCGGTCGTCGGCATGATGACCGGCCTCGGCTACCTGCAGCTGCTCGATTACCACCTGCAATTGCAGGGCCGGCGCCGCGGCGCCGACTACACCTTCGACGTGTTCCAGCGCATCGCCGCGATCGAGTGGGACACGCTGCTGTTTTTCTACGGCGTCATGATGTGCGTCGGAGCGCTGGGCGTGATCGGCTACCTGGCGCTGACCGCCGAGGTTCTGTACGGGGGGGTGGGCGCTACGGGCGCCAATGCGCTGGTCGGCGTCGCCTCGGCCGTGCTCGACAACATCCCGCTGATGTACGCGGTCATCTCGATGCACCCGACGATGCCGCTCGGCCAATGGCTGCTGGTCACGCTGACCGCCGGCACCGGCGGCAGCCTGCTGGCGATCGGCTCCGCGGCCGGGGTGGCGCTGATGGGGCAGGCGCGCGGCGTCTACACCTTCGCCGCGCATCTGCGCTGGGCCCCGGCCGTCGCCGCCGGCTACGCCGCCGCCATCGCGCTGCACCTCCTCGTCAATCGCACCACGTTCTGATCGGCCCCGCCTGTCATTGCGAGGAGCGCAGCGACGACGCAATCTCCGAGAGGACCCTCTGAGATTGCGTCGCTGCGCTCGCAATGACGAGCTATTGCAGGGCTTGCTCGAAATCGGCGAGCAGGTCGTCGGGGTCTTCGATGCCGACCGACAGGCGCAAGAGGTCGGGCGGCACCGGACTCCCAGCGCCCTCGATCGAGGCGCGGTGTTCGACGAGGCTCTCGACGCCGCCCAGCGAGGTCGCGCGTTTCCACAGCCGGAGCCTTGCCGCGACCCCGATTGCCGCCGCCTCGCCGCCCCTGATCCGGACGCTCAGCATGCCGCCGAAGCCGCCGGTCATCTGCCGCGCCGCGACGGCGTGCCCGGGATCGCCCGGCAGGCCGGGGTACAGCACCTGCGACACCGCGGGATGCGCCGCCAGCCGCTCGGCGATGTGCAGGGCGGAATGGCAGGCGCGCTCGACCCGCGGGTAGAGCGTCCGCATACCGCGCAGCAGCAGGTAGGTTTCCAGGCTGCCGAGGATGGCACCGCCGCCGCTGCGCGCGGCGACCAGGCGCGGCCAGAATTCGTCGCTCTTGGCGGCGGTCAGCGAGCCGGCGATCACGTCGCTGTGGCCGTTCAGGTATTTCGTCGCCGAATGCATGACCAGGTCGGCGCCGAGTTCGATCGGCCGGGTCAGGACCGGCGTCGCAGCAGTGCTGTCGGCGGCGAGCATGGCGCCGGCGGCGTGCGCGACCTCGCCGGCGGCGGCGATGTCGGTGATCGACCACAGCGGGTTGGCCGGCGTCTCGATCCACACAAGCCGGGTACACCCGACGCGGACCGCGGCGCGCAGCGCCTCGGGCATGGTCATATCGACAAAATCGACGGTCAGCGCGCCGCTCGCATCGGCCGCCGCGAGCCAGCGGCGCAACGCCCAGTACATGACCTTGGGCGCCACGACATGCGCGCCGAGCGGCAGGCTGCGAAACAGCGCCGTCGCCGCCGCCATGCCGGACGCGAACAGCAGCGAGGCGGCACCGCCTTCGAGCGCGGTGATCACCGCCTCCGGCTGGTCGTAGCCGGGGTTGTCGGCGCGGCCGTAGGAGCGGCCGCGGCGGTACTGGTTGTCGGGGTCGCGCTCGAAGGTCGTCGCGGTATGCAGCGGCAGCACGACGCCGCCGGTCGCCGGGTCGGTCCAGCCGAGCGCCTGTGCCGCGAGCGTCGCGGGGCGGAGCGTGTTGCGCGGCATCGTTGCAGCCTCCCGAGTGCTCGGCCTATGAGACGATGGCAAGCTTACAACTGTGAGGCTCCCGATGCGTTCGCTGCTCTTCGTGCCGGCCGACAGCGAGAGGAAACTGGCGCGCAGCCTCGATGCCGGCGCCGATGCGCTGATCCTCGACCTCGAAGATTCAGTCGCGGCGGCCAACCGCGCGACGGCGCGGCGGCAGGCGCGTGCGTTTCTCGACGCGCACGGGCCGGCCAATAGCCCTGGGCGCGTCCGCCGCTACGTGCGCATCAACCCGCTCGACAGCGGTCTCGCGCTCGACGACCTCGCCGCCACGGTCGCCGGCCGGCCCGACGGCATCCTGCTGCCGAAATGCCGGCCGGAGGACGTGCGCACGCTCGATCATTACCTGTCGGCCTTCGAGACGGCGGCCACCGGCGGCGCGGTCGGCGATATCCGCATTGTCGCGATCGCCACCGAGACGCCGCAGGCTGTCTTCGCGCTCGGCGGCTATGCCGGCGTCTCGCCGCGGCTCGAAGCAATCACCTGGGGCGCCGAGGATTTGTCGGCGTGCCTCGGCGGCAACAACCGCACGATCTCGGGCGAGTACGACGGCCCCTACAAACTGGCGCGCTCCTTGTGCCTGCTCGCGGCGGCCGCCGCCGGGGTCGTCGCGATCGACACGATCTTCACCGATTTTCGCGATCCCGACGGGCTGAAGGCCGAGGCGCTGGCGTCTCGCCGCTCCGGCTTTACCGCCAAGATGGCGATCCACCCGGCGCAGCTCGCGACGATCAACGAAGCCTTTTCGGTGAGCGCCGCGGAGCGCGAATGGGCCGAACGCGTCGTCGCCGCCTTCGCCGCGCAGCCGCATGCCGGCACCCTCGCGCTCGACGGCAAGATGATCGACCGGCCGCACCTCGTGCTCGCCCGCCGCCTGCTCGGCTTGCCGCCGGCGTAAGGCCCCTCTCCTGTGGTCAGCCGACCCGAACGCACCGCTTGCCTAGCTCCGTTTCGTCGATTTGCAGCCCAAGGCCCGGCGTGTCCGGCAGGTGAAACAGCCCATCGCGCGGCAGCGGCGGGTTCGCAAAGACCGCATGGGTGCGTATCGACGGATCGTTCCATTCGCACGGCTTTGTCATGTGCAATTGGCTCGCCGCGAAGTGCAGGTTGGCCATGTGGCCGATCGTCGGCTGCGTCTGGTGCGGCACCAGCTCGACGCCGTGCGCCTGCGCCAACGCGGCGCAGCGCAGGAGGCCGGTGAAGCCGCCGGTCTTGACGATATCGGGCTGCACCATGCGCACGCCGGCGGCGATCAGCTCGGTGAGCCCCGACAGCGTGTAGGTCTGCTCGCCGGCCGACACCGTGATGTCGAGCCGCTGCGCGACCTCGCCCATCGCCCGCACGTGGTAATGCTGGACCGGCTCCTCGAACCACCAATAGCCTAATTCTTCAAGCGCCCGCCCGACTCGGATCGCGCCGCCCGTCGAGTAGCCGTTATTGGCGTCGAAGGCGAGCGGGAAGCCGTCGCCGACCAGCTTGCGCACCGCCTTGGCCTTGGCGATGTCGCCAGGGATGTCGCCGTCGAGCCGGGTGCGGTCGTTGTCGAAGCGGATCTTGACCGCCGCCGGGCCGTCCTTCAGCCGCGCCTCGACGACGCGCAAGACCTCGTCGAGGCTGCGCTCGCCATTGCCGCCGATCGATGCGTAGAACGGCAGCGCGGTGCGCCACGCGCCGCCGAGCAATCTGTAGATCGGCTGGCCGAGCAGCTTGCCCTTCAGATCCCACAGCGCGATGTCGATCGCCGCCAGCGCGCCCGTCAGCGCGCCTTCCGGCCCGAGCTTGGCGAGGCGGTGCAGAAGCCTGTCCTGCAGCACCGCGTGATCGAGCGGGTCGGCGCCGATCAGCGCCGGCGCCAGATCGTGTGCGACGATGGCGAGCGAGGCTAGGCCGCCCTGCATTGGCGAGGCCTCGCCGATGCCGAAGAGGCCGTCCTCGCCATGGACGCGGACAAAGGCGCTGCGCTGCGCCGGCTTGTCCTCGGGCCTCCAGGCAACCTGGAACGCCTCCACGTCGCGGATTTGCATGCCCGTCCCTCCACTCCCAAACATTGTCATACCGGCGAAGGCCGGTATCGACGTGGCCGATGTTCGAGCAGGCTGAAACGTGAGTCCCGGCGTTCGCCGGGACGACAATGACTATTCAGTAGTTCGAAATCTCGACGAGGTTCCGGTCAGGATCGCGGATATAGACCGATTGGATCGTGCCGACGGCACCGGCGCGCGGCCCGGGACCGGCGACGATCGGGACGCCGCAGCGCCCGAGATGAGCGACGATTTCGGCGAGCGGCGTCTCGGTGATGAAGCACAGATCGCCGGAGCCGGGGGTCGGCCTGTCGGCGACGAGGCCGGGGATGTTATCGGCCGGGTGCAGGTTTATCTTCTGCTGGCCGAAGCGCAGCGCCGTGCGCCCCTCGCCGAACGTGACGACCTCCATGCCGAGGACCCGCGTATAGAACGCGCAGGTCCGCTCGATATCGGCGACGGTCAGGACGAGGTGGTCGAGACGCGCGATCTTCATGGCCGGCTCCGCCAAACGCAGCCGCCCACCTTGCCACACGCCCCGAGGCGCGGCCAGAGGCCGATACCCTAAAGCGGCCTCAATCGAACATGCCGATCAGGTATTGCGTGCCGCCGCCGATCAGCACGACCGCGACCAGCGCGACAAGCGCCAGAAAGAGCCCCATGCGGATCGCATACGATACCGGCAGCACGATGCCGACCAGCAGCACCGCACCGATCAAGATGACCAGCTGTTTCTCGGTCATGGTCGATATCCGAGCCTAACCCCGAGGATCAGATACCACCTTTAGTACTAAAATCCTAACCATTGGTGAGTTCTTCCGCGAGTCGATGAATTTCCGGCTTCGGGCTAATCGGCCGCTGCGCTGCGCTGCGGCGGGGGCGCTGCCGCGGCCGGTGC
>DATEKP010000332.1:0-2610 GCA_035277405.1 Allostellaceae bacterium
TGTCGACATGATGTCGACGAATGCGGCGAAGATCATGGGCCTTTACCCGCGGAAGGGGGCGCTGGCGGTCGGTTCCGACGCCGACATCGTGCTGCTCGACACGAGGAAGCGGCACATCGTGCGCGCCGCCGAGATGCACGAAGCCGATTATTCGCCTTGGGAAGGGCGCGATCTCGCCGCCTGGCCGTCACTGACGATGCTGCGCGGCAAGATCGCGGTCGAGGGCGGCCAGCTCAAGGCCGAGCGCAGCGACGGCAAATTCCTGCCGCGCAAGGTGGCGGACGCGATCCGCGCCCATCCCGCGGTGTGACGGCAGGGCCACGTCAGCTCCGAGTCTCCCTTGCCGGCGCGGCCGCCGCCCGCATATAGGGGCGGTGCCGTTGCCGGCGGAGATGCCCGGCGGAGATGCATGGAAAGCCTGACCCAGCCGCTGCTTGAATTCGTCAAGGCGCATCAAGGCTGGGCGATCGCGGTCATGTTCGTCACCGCCTTCGGCGAGTCGTTCGCGTTTGTCGGCCTGTTGTTCCCCGGCACGGCGCTGTTGATTGCCGCGGGCGCGCTGATCAAGAGCGGCGCGCTGCCGATGCTGCCGATCATCGTCGGGGCGGTGGTCGGCGCGGTGCTCGGCGACTCTGTGTCATTTTGGCTGGGCCGCCGCTTCGGCGGCCGCCTCGCGCAGGTGTGGCCGTTCAGCCGCAAGCCCGAGTTGCTGCCGAGCGGCATCCGTTTTTTCGAGCGGCACGGCGGCAAGAGCGTGTTCATCGGCCGCTTCTTCGGGCCGGTCCGCGCGGTCATTCCGCTCGCCGCCGGCATCCTGCAGATGCCGCGCTACCGCTTCTGGATCGCCAACATCGCCTCGGCCCTGGTGTGGGCGCCGATGCTGCTGTTCGTCGGCGATATCGTCGGCCTCGCCGGGGAATACCTGGTCGGCTCGGCGAACGCGGCGATCATCGTGTTCGCGGCGCTGACCGCCTTCGGCATCGCCGCCGCGGTATGGGCGGTGCTGCGCTCGGCCCGCTCGAAAGGCTAAGCGGCCGATCGCCTGCGGCTACCGGCCGCGTGCCGGGGCGGCGGCCGGTTCGGCCGCCTCGCCGAAGCGGGCATGCGCGGCGATGTAGGCGTCGACGTGACCGGCGAGCGTCTCGGCGCTCTCGGCGAAGAAATGGTCGGCGCCGGCGATCTTGCGGAAATCGATCTTGATGTCGCGTTGGTGCGACAGCTTGTGCACGAGCTTCTGCACCGATTCCGGCGGCACCAGCGTGTCCTGATCGCCCTGCAGGATCAGCCCCGAGGACGGGCACGGCGCGAGAAAGCTGAAATCGTAGTTGTTGGCCGGCGGCGACACCGATACGAACGACTCGATTTCCGGCCGCCGCATCAACAGCTGCATGCCGATCCAGGCGCCGAACGAATAGCCGGCGACCCAGCAGGAGACGGCGTTCGGGTTGTAGCCCTGCAGCCAGTCGAGCGCGGCGGCGGCGTCGGCCAGTTCGCCCTCGCCGCGGTCGAAGCTGCCCTGGCTGCGCCCGACCCCGCGGAAATTGAAGCGCAATGTCGAGAACCCGCGGCGCACGAAGGTCTGATAGAGCGCGTAGACGATCTTGTTGTTCATCGTCCCGCCGTGCAGCGGGTGCGGGTGCAGCACCAGCGCCATCGGCGCCGTGCCGCCGCGGACATGGTGGTAGCGGCCCTCGATGCGCCCTTCCGGGCCGTTGATGATCACGTCAGGCATGGCAATCCCGATAGATAAATCCGACTGATGCACTCGGGTATTTTCGCGTTTCGGCGTATGAACTGCCGCGCCTCCAACGGTGCATTACTTGATCCCCGTCGTAGGACAATTATATGCTCGCCGCGAATGTCCGCGATGGCGGCCGCACCGGCGGGCGCGCTCGCGGCCGCGACGATAACATAGTGATCGCGATGCCTTTCAAAAACCTGCGCGACGAGATTGACGCAACCCTGGCCCGCGATCCGGCCGCCCGTTCGCGGCTCGAGGTCGTGCTGTGCTATCCGGGCTTCCAGGCATTGCTCTTTTACCGCGCCGCGCATTGGCTGTGGCGGCGCGGCTGGCATCTCTGCGGCCGCTTCGTGTCGCATGTCGGGCGGGTCGCGACCGGGATCGAGATCCACCCCGGCGCGCGCATCGGCCGGCGGCTCTTCATCGACCACGGCATGGGGGTGGTGATCGGCGAGACCGCCGAGATCGGGGACGACTGCACGCTCTACCATGGCGTGACCTTGGGCGGCACCCGCCCGTCGCGCGAGCAGGGCGGGCAGAAACGGCACCCGACGATCGGCAACAACGTCATCGTCGGCTCGGGGGCACAGGTCTTGGGGCCGTTCCGCGTCGGCGACGGCGCCCGCATCGGCGCCGCGTCGGTGGTGCTGAAAGAGGTGGCGGACGGGGCGACGATGGTCGGCATCCCGGCGCGACAGGTCGGCAGCCGCAGCGGCTCCGACGCGGCCCCGCCGGGATTTGAACCGTATGGCGTCAGCAGCGAGCTGCCCGATCCGGTCGCCCGCGCCATGAATGGCCTGCTCGACGAGGTCTCGGCATTGCGCGCGCGGGTGGCGCAGCTGGAACGCGAGCGCGCCGAGCCAGCGGTT
>DATEKP010000333.1:0-7878 GCA_035277405.1 Allostellaceae bacterium
AAAACCGCGCGGATTTGCCAGCATTTTGCACACCTTTCCGGCCGCGAGCGCCGGCCGGAAACCGCTTGCCGTGCCGCCGTCGAGAGGCGAGTCTCACGGCGCACCGGAGGCGAGGCTGTGACGAGCACGATCGACAGCAAAAAAGCGGAATGCGTCAGCGACGCGCAGGACCTGCTCGGCAGGCGGGCCAGCGAAACCGAGCGCCCATTGCTGACCGGCTTCGTCGCCGCGCTATACGCGCACGTGCCGCCGAGCGATGTCGCCGAGCGCGGCCCGGAGCAGCTGTGCGGCGCGGCGCTGGCGCTGTGGCGCTTTGCCGCCGCCCGTGTGGCCGGGCATGCCAGGCTGCGCGTCTACAATCCGAGCCTTGCGTCGGACGACTGGTCATCGCCGCATACGATCGTCGAGCTGGTCAACGACGACATGCCGTTTCTCGTCGATTCGGTGACCGCGGCGATCAACGAGAGCGGGCGGCGGGTGCGGCTGGTCATTCATCCGGTGCTGTCGGTTGCGCGCGACGCGACCGGTGCGCTGGTCACCATCGATCCGGCGGACGGCGGACGCCGCGAATCGTGGATGCAGATCGAGATCAGCCGGGAGCCGCACGCCGCCGAGCGCGAGGCGCTGGCTGCGCGGCTCGCCGGCGTCCTTGCCGACGTCCGCCGCGCCGTCACCGATTGGCAGTCGATGCGCCAGGCCTTGCAGCGCATCGCGCGCGAGGTCAGCGAGGCGCCGCCGCCGCTGCCGCCGGCCGAGGTAGCCGAAAGCGGCGATTTCCTGCGCTGGCTCGACGACGACAACTTCACCTATCTCGGTTTCCGCGAATACACGTTCGGCGAGTCCGCCACGCCGGCCGCTTCGGCCCTCGGCATCCTGTCAGATGCCGCCTATTCGGTATTCGGCGGGCTGCGCAACCTGGCCGACCTGCCGGCCGACGTGCAGCAATTCCTGCGTCGCCGCGAACTGTTGATCATCACCAAGACCGAGCAGCGCGCGACCGTGCACCGGGCCGCCCGCATGGACGCGATCGGCATCCGCCGGTTTGACGCCGACGGCGACGTGATCGGCGTGCGGCTGTTTGTCGGCCTCTTTACATCGCTCGCCTACAGCCGCAACCCGCGCTCGATCCCGCTGTTGCGCCAGAAGGTGCGGCGCACGGTCGAGCGCGCCGGCCTGGCGCCTGACAGCCACGACGGCAAGGCCCTTCTGCACATCCTCGACACGTTTCCGCGCGACGAGTTGTTTCAGATCGCCGAGGATCAGCTGTTCGACACGGCGATCGCGATCCTCAACCTGCAGGAGCGCCAGCGCATCGCGCTGTTCGTGCGGCGCGACCCGCTCGAACGCTTCGTCTCGTGTCTCGTCTACGTGCCGCGCGAGCGCTACGACACGCGGCTGCGTCAGAATTTCGCGGCGATTCTCGAAGAGGCGTTCGCCGGAACGGTCGGCGATTTCTACACGCATCTCGACGATTCGGTGCTGGCGCGCGTGCAGTTCATCGTTGGCACCAGACGGGGCGCTGTACCGGCGGTCGATGTCGGCGCGCTCGAACGCCGCCTCGCCGAGGCCGGGCGCAGTTGGACCGAGCGGCTCGCCGAGACCGCCGCCGCCGCGTTGGGCGAGGCGGCCGGCAGCGCCCGGCTGCGCCGCTGGCGGCAGTTCCCGATCGCCTATCAGGCGCGCACCGAGCCGGACCAGGCGCTCGCCGATCTCGACCATACCGAGGCGGTGCTCGCCGGTTCGCCCCTGGAGGCCTCATTGCACCCGCGCGCCGATGGCGCCGGGCCGGGGCTGCGGCTCTATCGCCAGAGCGAGCCGGTGGCGCTGTCGGACGTGCTGCCGATCCTCGAAAACCTCGGCCTGCGCGTCGTCGCCGAGGAGCCGTTCCGCCTCGACAGCGCCGGCGGGCGCGCCGTCTGGGTGCACGAATTCACGCTCGGCGCCGGGTCGGTGCCGGAGCCGCTGACCGAAGCGGCGCGGCGCCGCTTCGAGGAGGCGCTCTCGGCGGTGTGGCGCGGCGCGGTCGAGAGCGACGGCTTCAACCGCCTGGTCCTGGCGGCCGGCCTCACCGCGCGCGAGGTCACGGTGCTGCGCCTCTACTGCAAGCTCCTGCGCCAGACCGGCGCCACCTTCAGCCAGGGTTACATCGAGGATACGCTGGCGCGCCATCCGGTGATCGCCCGGCGCCTGGTGCGGCTGTTCGAGCACCGCTTCGACCCGGCGCGTACCGCGCCGTCGGCGGACGACGAGGCGGCGGCGATCGAGCATGCGCTCGACGGCGTCGAGAGCCTCGACGAGGACCGCATCCTGCGCGCCTATCTGACGCTGATCCGCAACAGCGTCCGCACCAACTACTATCAGCGCCTGCCGTCGGGCGAGGCGAAGCCGGCGCTCGCGGTCAAGCTCGCCTCGCATGCGGTCGAACTGTTGCCGCAACCGCGCCCGCTCTACGAAATCTTCGTCTACAGCCCGCGCGTCGAGGGCGTGCACATGCGCGCCGGCAAGGTGGCGCGCGGCGGCATCCGCTGGTCCGACCGGCGCGAGGATTTCCGAACCGAAATCCTCGGGCTGATGAAAGCGCAGACGGTCAAGAACGCGGTCATCGTGCCGGTCGGCTCGAAAGGCGGGTTCGTCTTGAAGCGGCCGCCCGCGCCGGGGACCGCCGACTACCGCGAACGGCTCGCGGCCGAGGGGGTCGCGTGCTACGAATTGCTGATCCGCGGCATGCTCGACCTGACCGACAACATCGTCGGCGGCAACGGCGCGGCATCACGAATAGAGCCGCCGCCCGCGGTCGTGCGCCACGACGCCGACGACCCCTATCTCGTCGTCGCCGCCGACAAGGGCACCGCCAGCTTCTCCGACATCGCCAACGGCATCGCCGAGGAATACGGCTTCTGGCTCGGCGACGCCTTCGCCTCTGGCGGCTCGCAGGGCTACGACCACAAGGAGATGGGGATCACCTCGCGCGGCGCCTGGGAGCTCGTCAAGCGGCATTTCCGCGAACTCGGCCGCGACATCCAGGCGAGCGATTTCACGGTGGTCGGGGTCGGCGACATGTCGGGCGACGTGTTCGGCAACGCCATGCTGCAGTCGCGCCACATCCGCCTCCTCGCCGCCTTCAATCACCTGCACGTGTTTGTCGATCCAGACCCCGACCCGGCGACGGGCTTCGCCGAGCGCGAGCGCCTGTTCCGGCTGCCGCGCTCGAGCTGGGGCGATTACGACCGGGCGCTGATTTCGCCGGGCGGCGGCGTCTTCGAGCGTACCGCCAAGGCGGTCCCGATCAGCCCGGAGATGAAACGGGCGTTCGCGATCGCCGCGGACGAGCTGACCCCGGCCGAGCTGATCCGCCACTTGCTGACCGCCGAGGTCGATCTGCTGTTCTTCGGCGGCATCGGCACCTTCGTCAAGGCGCGCGCCGAGAGCCACGCCGAGGTCGGCGACCGCGCCAACGACGCGCTGCGCGTCGATGGCGAGGCATTGCGCGCCAAGGTCGTCGGAGAGGGAGCCAATCTCGGCGTCACCGAGCGCGGCCGGATCGCCTATGCGCTCGCCGGCGGCCATATCGACACCGACGCAATCGACAATTCGGCCGGAGTCTCGACCTCCGACCACGAGGTCAACATCAAGATCCTGCTCGGCGCCGCGATCGCCGCCGGCCAGCTCGGCCGGCAGGAACGCGAGCCGTTATTGGCGCAGATGACCGACGATATTGCCCGCCTGGTGTTGCGCGACAATTACCTGCAAGGCCAGGCACTGTCGGTTGCCGAGGCGCGCGGGGTGGCCGCGCTGAGCCGCCAGACCCGACTGATGCGCGACCTCGAACGCGCCGGACGGCTCGACCGCGCCCTCGAATTCCTGCCCGACGAGGAAACGCTCGCCGCCCGCGCCGCCGCCCGCCGCGGCCTCACCCGGCCCGAGCTGGCGGTATTGCTGGCTTACGCCAAGATGTCGCTCGATGAGGAGCTGCTCGCCTCCGATGTCCCCGACCTGCCGGCTCTCGCCGGCGAATTGCGCGACTATTTTCCGCCGGCGTTGCGCGAGCGCTTCGCGGCGCAGATTGCAGCCCACCCGCTGCGGCGCGAAATCCTCGCGACCGTCGCGGCCAATGATCTCGTCAACCGCGCCGGACTGACCTTCGTCCACGATCTGCACGCCCGCACCGGCCGCGCCTCGCCGGAGATCGCGCGCGGCTACCGGATCGTCCGCGAGGCCTTCGCATTGCCGGCGTTGTGGGCGCAAATCGAGGCGCTCGACAACAAGATCGCCGCCGCCGTGCAGGCGGAGATGCTGCTCGACGTCGCCGAGGTCGTCGAGCACGCAACGGCCTGGCTGCTGCGCGGCAACCGGCTCGATGTCGCGCGCGAAATCGCCCGCTTCGCACCGGCCGTGCGCCGTCTGGCGGAGGTCGTCGGAGAGCTGCTGCCGGCCGGCGAGCGCGCACTGCTCGATCAGCGCACAGCCCGACTTGTGGCGGCCGGCGTGCCGCAACCGCTGGCGGCAAAAGTCGGCGGCATCGTGTTTCTGACGACGGCGTTCGAGGTCGGCGACCTGGCCGAGCGCACGGCTCGGCCGATCGATCAGGCGGCGCGCACCTTTTACGGCGTCGGCGCCCGCTTCGCGCTCGACGAGATGCGCGACGCGGCGCGCCGCCTGCCGGCCGAGACATCATGGCAGAAGGCGGCGGCGGAAACCCTGATCGACGACTTTTACGGGCTGCAGGCCGAGTTCGCCGCGCGCGTCCTGGCCGGATCGGACGGCGCCGCCGACCCGCTCGTCGCCTGGGCGGAGCAAAACCTCGCCCAGCTCGCGCCAGCCGACGCGATCGCCGCCGAGCTGCGCGCCGCCGCGGCGCTCGACCTCGCGATGCTGGTCGTCGCCGGCCGCCAATTGCGCCAAGCGCTGGGGTGACGATCGGCGCGTGCCCGTGTTGAGCAGAGGGGATAGGGTGGTGGCGAGGATGCCGCATTGAGCCTGCGCGCCGAACTGGTGCGGCTGGGGTTGCGCTGGCTGATGAAGCCGACCAACCACCCGGGGGTGACGATCGAGCAGCGCCGCCGGCGGATCGCTGATTTCGAACGCCGGGTGCCGGCGCCGCCGTCCGATACCGAAATGGTGCAGACGCGGTGCGGCGGCATCGACGCGCTGCGCGTCGCGATGCCCAGGAGTGGTCCCAGCGGCGATCCCGCGCGCCACATTCTGTTCCTGCACGGCGGCGGTTACATCAGCGGTTCGCCCGCACTGTATCTCGGCCTGTTATGGCGCATCGCGGCCGCCGCCGGCGCCCGCATCACCGCGATCGATTACCGGCTCGCGCCCGAGCATCCGTTTCCGGCTGCGCTCGACGATGCGGCCGCGGCTTGGCGCGGCTTGATTTCACAGGGGGCAGACCCGCAGCGCGTCGCGATTATCGGCGACTCCGCCGGCGGCGGGCTGGCGCTGGCGCTCGCCTTGCGGCTGCGCGATGAAGCCGCCGCGCTGCCGGCGGCGATCGTCGCGATGTCGCCATGGACCGACCTCGCGCTGACCGGCCCATCGCTGCGCGAGAACGCCGACAGCGATCCGATGATGAACGCCGACGACGTGCCGCATCTTGCCGCCTGCTACCTGGCCGGCGGCGACCCGCGCGATCCCTATGCCTCGCCGCTCTATGGCGACCCGCACGGGCTGCCGCCGACGCTGATCCAGGTCGGCAGCGACGAAATCCTGCGCGACGACGCGGTGCGCATGGCAAAGCGCATGCAGGCGGCGGGCTGTATCATCGACCTGGAGGTCTGGCCGCGCATGCCGCATGTCTGGCAGGCCTTTGCGACGATGCTGCCGGAAGCGCGGCGGGCGATCCTGCGCATCGGCTCTTTCGTCAAGGAGCACACCGGCGCCGCGCCGGCGTGATCCGTCCGCGGCTACGCACTGCTCGGATGCGCGCCAGGCCGCTGCGGCAGCAGCACGACGCAGCCGATGATAAAGATTCCGATGGCCAGCGAAGCATCGGGGCGGCTCAAGGCCAAGCCGCCGTGGTTGAGCGGCTTGTCGAGAAAATCGCCGACAGTCGCGCCGAGCGGCCGGGTCAGGATGAACGCTGCCCAGAACAGCAAGACCCGCGACATATCGGTGCGGTAATAGGCGATCGCCAGCACCGCGAGCCCGGCGGCGAAAACCAGGGCGCCGCCGGCGTAGCCGAGGCCCGACGTATCCGCCATCCAGTCGCCGAGCGCGGTGCCGAGCGTCTGCGACAATGTAATCGCCGCCCAGTAGAACGCCTCGACCTTCGGCGTGGCGACCGTCGCCACCGAGATCGAGCCGCGCGACCAGTACCACAGCCCCAGCACCGCCAGCAGCAAGGCCAGCAGGATCGCCGTCCCGCCGCTATATCCGACGCCGAGCGAGCGATCGGCGAAATCGGCCAACGTGGTCCCGGCCGTCGTCGAGGCGACGATCGTGGCCCAGTAGAGGAACGGGCGAAACCGCTTCGCCGCGATCTGCAACCCGACGAGTACGGCCAGCAGCGACAGAAAAATCGCGGTGCCGGCGAGATAGCCCCAATTCAGCGTCATCGTCACCGAGTCGCCGCCGGTCTCGCCGAGCGTCGTCGCCGCGATCTTGACGACCCAGAAGCCGAACGTCACTTCCGGCACCTTGGCCAAAACCCGGTCGGCCGCACCGCTCATCCACGACATCCCATAGTGCTCGCCGCTGTCCTAACCTTGTCGTCACCCCGGCGCAGGCCGGGGTCCACCCCTCCCCTGGGCGCCGGCCGTCGCCGGCATGACGGAGGTTGCGACCGCGATACGTGATTGCGACGTGCCGCAGCAGGACTGCGGCGCGACGACGCGGCTCAAAGACCGAAGCGGCGGCGGCGCTGCTGGTAGGTGCGGATCGCGCGCAGGAAGTCGATCTTGCGAAACGCCGGCCAGTTGACGTCGGTGAAGTAGAACTCGCTGTGCGCGCTCTGCCATAGGAGAAACCCGGACAGGCGGATTTCGCCGCTGGTGCGGATGATCAGGTCGGGGTCTGGCAGCCCGGCGGTGTAAAGGTGGCGGGCAATCGCCTCCGGGGTCACCTCGGCGACGGCTTCGTCCAGCGTCGCGCCGCGCTCGATCAGGCAATGCAGCATCTTCTGCACCGCGTCGGCGATCTCCTGCCGCCCGCCATAGGCGACGGCGATGTTGAGGTCGATGCCGTCATAACCGGCGGTCGCGTGCTCGGCCGTCTCGATCGCCGCGACGAGATCTTCGGGCAACAGGCACAACCGGCCGATCGCCCGCACCCGCACGCGGCGCGAATGGATCACCGGGTCGCGCGCCAAGGCCGCCAGCTTGGCCTCGACCGCCTCGAGGATGCCGGACACTTCGTCGGCGGGGCGGCTGAAATTGTCGGTCGAAAACACCCACAGCGTCACCGCCGGGATGCCGAATTCGACGCACCAGTCGAGCACGTCGTCGAGCCGCCCGGCGCCGAGGTCGTAGAGCTCGCGCGGTTCGGTCACGCCGATCCGCCGCCCGTGCCGGCGGTTGCCGTCGAGGATGATGCCGATATGCCGGGGCAGCGGCTCGCGCGCGATGTCGCGCGCCAACCGGCGGCCGTAGAGGTAATAGAGCAGGCGTCGCATCAGACAGAGCGGGGCATGCCTCCCCTTTTTGGCGATTATGCGGCCGGTTGGACGATCAGATGGGCGATCAGTCTGCGATGCCGACCGTATGGCGGGCCGGCGGCAGCCGGATGGCGCGGCGCCCGCCGCCGATGACCGCGGCGACCGCCGGGATGCGGCACAGCGCCGCGCTCGCTCCCCAACTCGCCAGCAGCGCGCCGGAGAACACCAGCGCCATCTTGACGACCGCCGGCAGCGCCGTCCCGAGCAGGCCGTATTGCAGCCAC
>DATEKP010000334.1:0-7187 GCA_035277405.1 Allostellaceae bacterium
TCGCCGGCGTTTGCGCCAGCGCCGCGCTCAGCACCGGCGGCGGCCGGCGCCCGCGCGGCGGCGCGCGCAGTATCCCCTCATTCAGCCGCAGACCCGGCGCGCCCGCGGCTTCCGGGAACAGCACGGCCAACGCCGCGGGCGCCGGAGCCGTCCTGTCGCCGAAACGGAGCATGCCGCGAGCCTATCGCCGCGCCGCCTTCTGTCCACGAAAATCGCCCGCTTGACACCTGGCTCGGCGAGGCACAAGCGGACGCGCATGCAGGCGGCGATCATGTACGGCGTGCGCACACCGGCGGCGGCCGGCGACGCGGCTTGGCTCGACCTGCTGCTGTTCGAGCTCGGCCGCCACGGCATCCGCCACATCCTGCTGCTCGCCGGCGCCGGCACAGAGCGCATCGACAGCAAGGCGCACGTAATCCCGCTCGCCCGGCGTTTCGGCATCGACATCGAAGTGATGGCCGAATCGGGCGCCGATGTCGGCGGACGGCTGCGGGCGGTGCGTCGCCGGTTGAACGAGAGCTTTCTGCTGCTCAATGGCGATTCGTGGTTCGACATCAACCTGCTCGACCTCGCGCGCCGGCTCGCCGCCGAACCGGCCGCGCCTGGGATCGCCGCGCTGCGGCCGGGCGAAAACGGTGCCGGGCCGGCGCGCGGCGGGATCTATGCGCTGCGCCGTGCCGCGATCGATGCACTGCCGTCGATGGCCGACCCGCTGGCTGCCCTCACCGCGGCCGGCACGCTGCGCGGCGTTGTCTACGATCGTCCTTATGTCGACGGTGCAACGCCCGGCGGCTTGCCCGGAGCCGCCGGCGCGCCGCGCCCGGCCGCCTTTGTCGACCGCGACGGCGTGCTCAACCACGACGACGGCTATGTCGGCGCGGCGGCGCGCTTCCGCTGGATCGCCGGCGCCAGGGAAGCGGTCAAGGCGCTGAACGATTCCGGGTTGTTCGTGTTTCTTGTCACCAACCAATCAGGTGTGGCGCACGGGCTGTTCGGCGAGGAGGAGGTCGCGGCCGTGCACGCGCATCTCGCGCAGGAGCTGGCGCTGGCCGGCGCTCATCTCGACGACATCCGCTATTGCCCGTTTCATCCCGAGGGCACGGTGGCGGCCTATTGCCGCGCCAGCGATTGGCGCAAGCCGGCGCCGGGGATGATCCTCGACCTGTTCGAGCACTGGCCGGTCGAGCGCGCAGCCAGCTTTCTCGTCGGCGACAAAGAGAGCGACCTGGCCGCGGCGGCGGCGGCGGGCATCGCCGGGCATCTGTTTCCCGGCGGGGATCTCGCCGACTTCGTGCGCAGGTTGCTGCGGCAGCCCGGGCTGATCTCCCGCGCGCTTTGCCGTTCCGCTGCGCCGCGGCCCGGGTTATAGTGGCGGCGCGGTGCCGCAGGGGGAACGCGGCGCGGGCCGCCGCCAATTCACGCTCGTTGTCCCGTCAGGCATAACCGGACTTCCGATGGTCGATCTTGTCCGCCGCCTCGTCGCCGTGCGCGACGCCGCCGTCGTCGGTGGTGCACCGCCACGCCTCCTCGCCGGGCTGGCGGCGTTGTTCGGCACGCTGAATGTCTGGTTCTGGGCGCTGGTCGGGCTGCCGACGCTGCTCGCCGGCGTCTATTTCTTCGGCATCGCCTCCGATCTTTACGTCTCGGAGGTCAAATTCGTCGTGCGCGGGCCGAGCAAGAGCGCGGTCAGCGCGCTGAGCGCGATGCTGAGCAGCACCGCCGGCCCGGCGGTGTCGGAAGACACGTTCGCGGTGCACGACTACCTGATGTCGCGCGACGCGGTGCGCCGGCTTGAGCGGGAAGACGATCTGCGCGCCCTCCTCAGCCGGCCCGAGGGCGACTTCATCAGCCGCTTCCCGGGCTTCCGTTTCTGGCGCAGGGATTTCGAAGCGCTCTACGACGCCTATTCGCGCTTCGTCTCGGTCGAGGTTGACAGCACCAGCGGGGTCAGCACGCTGCAGGTCAAGGCCTACCGCCCGGAAGACGCGCAGCGCATGGCCACCGCGCTGATGCTGTTCAGCGAGCAATTGGTCAACGCGCTGAACGAGCGCGCCCGGCACGACGCGCTGGCGGCGTTCCAGCGCGAGGTCGATACGACCGAGGCGCGCATTGCCAAAATCCAGGACGAGCTGACCGTCTACCGCGTCAAGCAGAACATGCTCGACCCGAAGAGCGCGTCGGCGGGGCCGCTCGAACTGGTCGGGCAGATGAATGCCCAACTCGCCACCGCCAAGGGACGGCTGGCCGAGATCGCTAAGGATTCGCCGCACAGCCCGCAGATTCGCCTGTACAAGACGCGCATCGCCTCGCTCGAACGGCTGATTGCCGAGGAGCGCTCCAAGATCACCGGCGACAGCAACTCGGTGGCGACCGCGGCCGGCGAGTACGAGCGGCTCGACGTGCAGAAGCTGCTGGCGGAGAAGCAGCTGGCGTCCGCCTTCACCTCGCTCGAAGCGGCGCGGCTCGAAGCGCAGCGCCAGCAGCTCTACCTCGAGACGATCGCGCAGCCCAACGTGGCGGATTACCCGCTTTACCCGAAGCGGTTCATCGCCTTCGCGACGGTGCTCGTCAGCTGCCTGTTGGCCTATGGTATCGCCTGGCTGCTGATCGCCAGCGTGCGCGAGCACGCCTCGGCGTAGCATCTTGCGTCATACGGAGCCGTCAATCCCGCGCAAGCGGGAATCCAGAGGAAGCGGTGAGCCGTGGCCCTGCACCCCCGCTTTCGCGGGGGTGACGAGGGGCGGTTGGGGCCGGGCTCGATGATCACCGCGAGCGCCGTGTCGAAGGACTACCGCTCGGAGACCGGGCACGGCTCCTACCGGGTCTTGCACGACATCTCGTTTGCGCTCGCGCGCGGCGAGAAGCTGGCCGTGCTGGGGCGCAACGGCGCCGGCAAATCGACGCTGATCCGCCTGCTCTCCGGCATCGAACTGCCGAGCGCCGGCACGATCGAGCGGACGATGACGGTGTCCTGGCCGGTCGGGCTCAACGGCGGGGTCGGCGGCAGCATGACCGGCAACGACAACATCCGCTTCATCTCGCGCATCTACAACAAGCCATTCCCGCTGATGCGCGACTATGTCGACGACTTCGCCGAACTCGGCAGGTTTCTCGCCGAGCCGGTGCGCACCTATTCCTCCGGCATGCGGGCCCGGCTAAATTTCGCGCTGTCGATCGCGATCGACTTCGACTGCTATCTGATCGACGAGATCATCTCCGTCGGGGATCGGCGCTTTCAGCAGCGCTCGCACGAGGAATTGTTCGAGCGCCGCGCCGACCGCTCGCTGATCCTCGCCTCGCACATACCGCATGTCGTCAAGCAATACTGCGCGCGCGCGCTGGTGCTCCATCGCGGCCGCGGCAAGGTGTTCGACGACCTAGACCTGGCGCTCGACATCTACCAGGACCTGTAGCCGGACCAGCCGCCGCGCGCCTCGTCGGGCGTACGGTCGAGGTCGAGCAGATTTTCATGTTAGGCGGCGTTGGCGGCTTCGAACATGCGGCGGTGCAAGGCGAAATCGTAGGGCCGCGCGCGCAGCGTCTCGGGGTCCCATTCGGTGCGCTCGACGCCGTAGAAATCCCCGCCATAAACGTGGATCGCGGCGGTCAGGCGGCCTAACGGGTTGGTCACCGAATGGATGATGTCGCGGCCCAACGGCTCGGCCGAGCGCTCGCCCAACGACTTGGCGCCCGCGGCCTCGATCAGCCCGCCAGCCTCGCCCGGCAGAAGACGCCAGAAGATGTTGTCTTCCCGCCCGGTATAGACGCCGATCACCGCCCACATGCGGTGGTCGTGCGGCATGATCGTCATGCCCTTGCCCCAGACGACATTGAGGATCGTCAATCCGGGCGATTTGTAGAGCGGCGTCACGCCGGCGCGGCTCGGCTCGCCGAGCGCCGCGAGGATCGCCGCGGGATCGGCATTGGCGCGCGCCACGACCTCGCGCGCTGCCTTGTGGCCCGTATCCTCGCGCACCGCGTCGCGGCAATCCTCGATAAAGCGGTCCAGATCGAACATCGCGAATGCCTCTCTCGCATCGTCATCACCGGGCTTGTCCCGGTGATCCACGTGGGTGGCCGGCACAAGGCCGGCCATGACGGATATTTTATTCGGCGGCCGCGCCGGCTTGGTTCGCCGCTTCCGATCGGTGGCCCTTCTGGTGAAAGTAGTTGGCGCGGTAGAACGCCAGCACGAGGTCGCGGTAGACCGCCGGTTCGTAGCGCGCCGGGTTGTCGGGCGAGACGCAGCTCGGCAGGCATTCGATGACGCTGTCGATATCGGGGCTGTGGAAATAGGCGATCGAGTAGCGGTCGGCGCCCGAATCGTTGAGGACGCCGTGCGGCGTCGACAAGAACCGGTCGTTCGACCAGCGGCGCATGATGTTGCCGAGGTTGATCAGGAACGTGCCGGGGATGACCGGCGGCGGAAACCATTCGCCGGACGGGAGCCGCACGGCAAGGCCGGGCACGTCGGTGCGCGCCAACGCGGTCATGAAGGAATTGTCTGTATGCGGCGCCTGGCCGAACAGATTGTCCTCGCCCCGGTCCTGCGGCGGGTAATGCAGGAAGCGCAGATTGGCGTGCGCGCCGTTGGCGAAATAGGGCGCAAAGAAATCCTCCTGCATGCCGAGCGCCACCGCAAAGGTCGGCAGCATGCGGTCGCACATCGCGCCCAATGCCTCGAAATAGGCCATCATCGGCGGGCGGATTGCGGGCAGCGCTTCCGGCCACTGGTTGCGGCCGCGCAACGGCGTGCCGGCCACGACGTCGGGATGATCGGGGCCGCGGTCGCGGCTGATGAAGAAGCTCTCGTTGCGGTTCGGGCGGGTCGCCTTGTGCACGGTCGAGGCGCCCTGCACCGAGGCGTCGATCGGCAGGTAGCCGATATTGTTCTGGTTGAGCTTGAGCTTCAGCTTCTCGGCGAGCGGCAGGGCGTGAAAGGCGCGCGAGGCGGCGAACGCGCCGGCGATCAGTTCGTCCGGCACGCCGTGGCCGAGGGCATAAAAAAATCCGATCTCCTCGCAGGCGCGCCGCACCTGCTCGGCGAGCCCCGCGAGCGCGCCCGGCACGCCGGCGAAATACGGGCCGAAATCGATGACCGGGATCTGCGCCGCGGCGGCCGCGTAGTCCTTGACGGCAAATTCCTTGAACAGATCCATCGCGCCCTCCGGCCTCGCCCGGCGCGATCATACGCGTCCCGCCGCCAGCGGTACACTGTGGCGGGTCGGGCAGCCGAGCCTATAGGATCGCCTTAAGGCCATCACGGGAGGACGCGATGAAGCTGGTGCTGTTCGAGAGCGCGCCGGGCGACGGCCCACGGCCGGGCGTGCTGACGGAACGCGGGGTCGTCGATATTTCCGGGGCCGTCGCCAAGAGCCACGCGCCGCAGCTGACGATGCAGGGCATCATCGACGGCTTCGACGGGCTGCGTCCCGCCCTCGATAAATTGGCGGCCGACGGCGAGGCGCGCCCGCTCGACAGGGTACGGCTGCGGCCGCCGTTGCCGCGGCCCGGCAAGATTCTGTGCTGCATCGGCAATTACTGGGAGCACGCGCAGCGCGAGCCGCGCGCCCTCAACATGTTCCTGAAAAACCCGGAGGCCGTGGTCGGGCCGGGCGATACGATCGTGCTGCCGGAACTGACCGAGCCGTGGATCTTCATGCACGAAGCGGAACTGGCGCTGGTTCTCAAGGGGCCGGCGAAGAAGGTAAAGCGCGAGGACTGGCAGAGCGCCGTCTTCGGCTACACGGCGCTGATCGATGTGTCGGCGCGCGGCGAAGGGCGGCGCACGTGGAAGGCCGGCTCCTGGCTCGGCAAATCGTTCGACACGTTTGCGCCGATCGGCCCGTGCATCGCCACGGCCGACGAAATTCCCGACCCCAACAACCTCGTCGTGCGCTTCTGGGACGACGGGCAATTGCGCCACAACTACAACACCGACGACATGGAGCACCGGGTGCCCGAACTCGTCGAATTCGCCTCCTCGGTGATGACCCTGAATTCCGGCGACCTGATCGCCTGCGGCACCAATCACGAGGGGCTGGGCGCCTTGCAGGACGGCGAAGAGGTCGAGATCGAGGTCGAGCGCGTCGGCCGCATGCGGCTCGACGTCGTCGATCCGCTGAAGCGCAGCTGGGAGAAGGGCGTCTACATGGGCGCCGATTCGACCAATCCCGAGGCCGTCAGGAGGCATCGGCCGCAGACCTAAACCCCTCTCCCGCATTGCGGGAGAGGGTGGACGCCGCGCAGCGGCGGCCGGGTGAGGGTATTCGGCTGCGGAGATTGCCCCCTCACCCCGCTCTCTCCCCCGGTGGAGGAGAGGGAGGCTCCTCGCCAGCGCCCGCTCTGCGCGCATTGACGTGCACGTTGCGGCCGCTCGATTCCTTGAGGATACGCGTGGCGCGCAGTTCCAGGTCCGGGTCGGCGCAGCGCACCCATAGCAGCACCGCCCCGGCTTTCAGCGCGGCGGCGAAATCCTCGCGGTGCGGCGCTGCCGCGTAGTCTTCGAGAAACTCGAATGCCGCCATACCGCCGACCCCGGCTGCCACCACGCCGGCGATCGCCGCGCCGATCGGCCCGCCCGATACCAGCGAAAAGCCGGCGATCGTCAACGGCCCGATATATCGCGCCTCGGCCGTGATCCCGGCCAGGAGATCGCCCGGCGATTGGTCGGCAGCGCCGAGCGGCTGATGGGTTGCGAGCACCGAAAGGTCCGTCGGCTCGAACCCGGCGGCCAACAGCGCGCGGACGGCGCCGCGGAAATGCGCGCGGTCGGGGAACGAGGCGACCGCCTCGCGGATTTGCGGGAAGCGCGGCGTCTCCGGCATGCTTGATCCTCCGTTGCGCGGCGGGCTTTGCCTCATGCTAACGTCGCAGCCCCGCCGCCTGCTCGCTGCCCTGCCGCCGATGAAGCTTGAACCTGCGCGCGATCCCGACCGGCCGCCGAATGGCGCGCCGGCGGCGGCGACGCCGGTGATGGCGCAATACCACGAGATCAAAGAGGCCCATCCCGGCTGCCTGCTGTTGTTCCGCATGGGCGATTTCTACGAGCTGTTTTTCGACGACGCGATCGCGGCCGCGCCGGCGCTTGACATCGCGCTGACCAAGCGCGGCCGGCACGACGGCGTCGATATCCCGATGTGCGGCGTGCCAGTCCACGCGGTCGACGGCTATCTCGCGCGGCTGAT